>JACQVC010000427.1 GCA_016209995.1 Gemmatimonadota bacterium | reverse complement strand
GCGCCAGCACGTCGTCGCGGCGGATCATCTCGTCGGCCGAGGGGGCGACGGTGGTCACCTCGGGCGTTGTCGAGCTCGGGCGGCGCTTGATGGCAAGCAGCGTCAGGCCGAACCGGGGGCGCAGCTCGATCTGCTTGAGCGTCCGGCCCACGAACTGCTCGGGGGCGGTCAGCTCGACGATGCTGAAATCGTGCGACAGCTCGATGTAGTCGAGGGCGTTCGGCACGACGAGGCTGTGCGCGAGACGGACCGCCATTTCGCGCTCGGGAAACACCACGCGCGACACGCCGAGTTTCTCGAGGATGCGCCCGTGCAGCGGCGTCACGGCCTTGGCGACGATGGTCTTGATGCCGATTTCGCGCAGCTGCATGACCACGAGCAGGCTCGACTCGATGTTCTCGCCAATCGACACGACCGCAACGTCGACGTTCTGGATGCCGGCCGTGCGAAGCGCCCGCTCGTCGGTGGCGTCGAGCTCGATGGCCTGGGTCACGACATCCGCCAGCCGGCGCACCGGTTCCTCTTCGACGTCCACGCCGATGACGTCCTGCCCCAGCCCGGCGAGCGTGGTGGCCATCGCCGAGCCGAACCGTCCGAGACCGATAATCGCAAACTGCTGCCGCTTCACCTGTCTCCCTCCGCCCTCTACCCGACGAGGAACGTCCCCTCCGGATAGCGAATGCGTGCCGGCGTGGCCCCGCGGGCGACCGCCACGGCCAGCGTCAACGGACCGATCCGGCCCATGAACATCATCGCAGCGACGAGGAGCTTGCCCTCGGTCGTGAAGTGGCCGGCCAGACTGATCGGCGCGCCGGACTCGCCGGTGGACAGGCCGACGGTGCCGAACGCGGATGTCGTCTCGAACAGCGTCGGCAACAGCCCTCGCCCTTCGGTCACCAGGAGCAGGGCGGCCACGCCGTTCAGGGTGAGGAAGGCAATGAGGCTGATGAAGAAGGCGCGCGCGACCAGCGCAGGCGCCAGGCGGCGCCGGAACAGCGACGCGTCCCTCCTCCCGCGCACGGTCGCCCACAGCGCCGCGACGGTGATGCCGAACGTCGTGACCTTCACGCCACCGCCCGTGCCGCCCGGCGCCGCGCCGATGAACATCAGAATCATCAGGACGAAGAGCGTGGCCGGCATCATCGCGCCGATGTCGACCGTGTTGAAGCCGGCGGTGCGCGGCACGACGGCCTGGAAGAACGCCGCCAGAAGCGCGTCGGCCGGCCCGAGCGCCCCGAGCGTGCGCGGGTTGCCGCGCTCGAGCACGAAGATCGCCACCGTCGCACCCACCACCAGCAGCGCGCTCACCACCAGCACGAGGCGGCTGTGCACCGAGAGCCGGCGCCGCCTGAATCCTCCGATCTCGGTCAGCACCAGGAACCCGAGGCCGCCGCTCGTCACGAGCGCACAGACGACGAGGTTGACCAGCCAGTCGCTCCGGTAGCGCATGAAATTGTCGGAGAACAACGCGAACCCCGCGTTGTTGAACGCCGACACCGCGTGGAAGAGCCCGAAATATGCCGCGCGGCCGGGTCCCATCTGGCTTGTCCACCTGAGCGCGAGCAGCAGCGCGCCGGCCAACTCGAAGAGGAGCGTGAGCCTCAGCACCGTGAGCGTGAACCGGACCAAGCCCTCCATGGTCTCGACGTTCAGGGACTCCTGCAGCGTCACGCGCTCCTGCACCGAAAGCTGGCGCCCGACCACGACCGCCACGACCGTCGCGATCGACATGTATCCCAGCCCGCCGACCTGAATGAGAAGCAGCACGACGATCTGGCCAACGAGCGACAGATCCTGCGGCGTATCGACGACGAGGAGGCCCGTCACACAGACAGCGGACGTGGAGGTGAAAAAGGCATCGACCAGGGTGAGCGGCTGCGCCGCGCCGGACGCGGGCAGCCACAAGAGCAGGGTCCCGACGGCAATCAACCCCACCAGGCCGAAGGCCAGGAACTGGGCCGGGGACAGCCGTCGCGGCACCGGGCACATGGCGGGTTCTGCGATGGAAGCGCCCCGCTCGTCAGTTCACGTCGCGCAGCCCTTCGGTCAACTCGACGTAGGTGCCCCAGGGATCGGTGATGAACGCGATGCCCAGGTTGAGCGCCGGCACCTTCCGGTACGGCACCGTGAGCTCGATGCCCTTGGCTTCGAGCTGCCTGCAGAACTCCTCGAGGTTCCTCACCTCGAACCCGACGTGGTCCACCGCACGACCCTCGGTCCCGACCAGATCCTCCGCCGGCTCCCACCGGAAGAAGTTCAGCATGTAGCCGACGCCCGGGAGATCGGCGCCGATGAAGAAGTCGGTCTGGCCCGGCCGGAGCGTGGCGTCGAACGCCTTCATGTACCACTGCTGCATGTCCACGTACTGCTTGTTGGTGAAGTGCACGTGATGATGCGTGATCGGCGGGGCATTGGGCTCCATGTTGGTGACGAGCTCGACCTTCACGCCGTCGGGGCCGACGAGGTACGAGAACCGCCCGTAGTTGCCCGCAGTCGGCGGGCTGGCCGTCTGGCCCGGGGCCGGCTCGCGGCCAACCGTCAGCGGGTACCCGGTCGCCACGACCGTCGTCGTCATCGCGGGCCCGTCGGGC
>JACQVC010000058.1 GCA_016209995.1 Gemmatimonadota bacterium | reverse complement strand
GCCCCTTCCTGAACTACACGCTGCGCGAGCCCCTGGGCGTAGTGGGGTGCATCATCCCGTGGAACTTCCCGTTGTCGCTCGCTTCCTGGAAGCTGGCGCCTGCGCTCGCCTGCGGGAACGTGGTGGTGCTGAAACCGGCTGAGGAGACCCCCCTGACTGCGCTCCGACTCGCGGAGCTCGCCCACGCAGCGGGGTTTCCGCCTGGCGTCGTGAACGTGGTGCCGGGCTTCGGTGCGACGGCCGGTGCGGCGTTGGTCCGGCACCCGGACGTGAATGCCATCTCGTTCACGGGCTCGACCGAGGTGGGGCGGACCGTGATGAGCGAAGCGTCTGCGACGCTGAAGAAGGTATCGCTCGAGCTGGGCGGGAAGTCGCCCAACATCGTCTTCGCGGATGCGGACCTGGCCGCTGCGGTCAAGGGAACGGCTGCGGGGATCTTCTACGGCAAGGGCGAAGTGTGCTCGGCCGGATCGAGGATCCTGGTGCAGGAATCCATCGCGGAGGAGTTCACGCACGCTCTGGTGCAGCGGGCGGCCAAGCTGCGAGTCGGAGACCCCCTGGACCCGCAGACCCGTCTCGGGGCCATTGTCAGCGAATCCCAGCTCGAACGCGTGCTCCAGTACATCGAAGCCGGCCGACGCGACGGGGCGCGCTTGCTCTGCGGTGGGGAACGCGTGAGCGTCCACGGTCGCGGGAATTTCGTGACGGCGGCTGTATTCGACCGGGTAGATCCGTCCATGTCCATCGCGCGCGAGGAGATCTTCGGGCCCGTGGCCGTGGTCCTGCCCTTCCGCGACCTCGCCGACGCGATCGCGAAGGCGAACGAGACGATCTACGGACTGGCCGCCGGCATCTGGACCCGTGATATCGGGAAGGCGCACCGACTGGCGTCCGAGATCCAGGCGGGTACCATCTGGATCAACACGTACAACCGCTTCGACTCCGGCTCCCCCTTCGGCGGCTACAAGCAAAGCGGGTTCGGGCGCGACCTGGGATATCAGTCCGCGATCGAGGCGTACACGCAGGTGAAAAGCGTCTGGGTGGCCAGGACGGAGGTGAGGGATGAAGCAGGCTGAACAGCGCCTACGGGAGCTGCGGGATCAGATCGCCGAGCTGGACGCCGGGCTCGTCCGCCTCATCGGCGAGCGGCGCCGGCTCGCCATCGAGATCGGTGTGGTCAAGAGCACGCTCGGACTGCCAGTGCTCGATCCTCAACGCGAAGCCGAGGTCGTCCGACATGCCGCCGCCATGGCTCGCGAGCTCGGAGTTGATGAGGAATTGACGAGAGACGTGCTTTGGCGAATCATCGCGTCAGCCCGCAGCGCCCAGTCCGTCAACTCCGGCAACCAGGCTCCCAAACCTCAGGCTGTCGCCGACCCGCCGAGAGGCAATCCCGGCAACGAGACCAAATCAGGCCTTTAGCAGGTCGCTGCGCTACACGGTGAGCGACCTGTTAGTAGCTGCCCGCCCCTCCGCCCTCCAACGCAACGGCTTCTGCACTCAGAGCCGCGCGAGCCTCCGCGGCTAGAGCCAAAAGCTGCGCGTTCACGCGACCATATCCAGCCACGACGGTCGCGGCTTTGCCAGCAGGCACCCGCACCGGATACGTCACGTGCGGGGGCGTCACCCCGAGGATCAGGTGCGGATTGAGCTCCGCCAACGTCGCCTCAGGCGTACCCGTCAGTCGTGCCACACGGGCCAACGTCGTCCCGCCCGGCACGAACACGTGCTCGAACGGCATGGGCTCGTGAGCCTCGAAGTCGAACCCGTACAGCCCCGCCTGTTGCGCGATCATCATGGCCGCGATCAACATCGGGACGTATTGCCGAGTCTCCTCCGGCAGCTCGCCCATGATCTCCCAGAAGAGATCGCGGTCCGACGTCTCACCTTCCCCCGCGCTCGCCCTCGCCTCCAGTGCGCGGGCCACCCGGTTCTCTCCGGCGTTGTATGCCGCAGCCGCAAGATACCACGACCCGAATTGAGCGTACAGATCATCCAGGTAGTCGAGCGCTGCGTCCGTGGCTCGCACCGGATCGCGCCGCTCGTCCACATACGCGTCCACTCGCAGCCCGTAGCGCCGCGCCGTTCCGTCCACCATCTGCCACATTCCGGACGCCGCCGCAGGCGAGTAGGCCAGCGGCGAGAAGCCCGACTCCACCATGGCGAGGTAGACCAAATCCTCAGGAAGCCCACGACTTTGCAGCTTCCGCCGAATCATGTCCCCGTACAGGCCTTCACGGGCCAGCCACTTCTGGAACGCGGGCCGCCAGGTCCCGGAGAACCGCCGGACCCACACCTCGACCGGCGCATTCACTTCGAGGGGGACCCCGGCGAGTGGGATAACTTCTTTTGTATCAACGGAGAAGGAGTTTGGACGGGGCGAGTCGGACGTCAGCGGGTCGGGAGCTTCGCTGTCCCACCCGCACGACGTGAACGCCGCTCCCGCCAAGAGGAGCGCCATGATGCGTAACGGTATGCTGGTCATAACGTTCAACCTCTTCCAGGCGTGGACTCCGCTGCTCTCCACGATCCCGATTCCCCTGAATGGGCAACCATCGTGCCACGATCCACCCCTGCCCCTCAGGAACCTCGGCTGCCTGAACCACCCGTTACTACCAGTCGCCGGCCCGTTTAGCCCCCGTTCCTCACGGCGGAAGCTATATGCGAAACGGCCCGCCCTGCGTGCGCAGGAACGGGCTACGTTGCCTCATGCTGTGGACTCAGTTACCTGCGTAAACCGATACGAACGAACGCCTTCCTCGCCGCTCGTACTGAACGACCCCCTCCATGAGAGCAAACAGCGTGTCGTCCCTTCCCCGAGCGACGTTGTGTCCGGGGTGAAAGCGCGTCCCGCGCTGGCGAACCAGGATCTCGCCGCCCCGAACGTGCTGCCCGCTGTAGCGCTTCACCCCCAAGTACTTGGGCTGGCTGTCACGCCCGTT
>JACQVC010000421.1 GCA_016209995.1 Gemmatimonadota bacterium | reverse complement strand
GGCCCTCGCCGCTCGCTTCCGGACCAAGGTCACACGCTTGCGACCGCACCACTATCCGGACCCCTTCTTTCAGGAGGCGCCTCCCGACGAGCAGATCGATCTCGATCGCTTCTTTCTCGACCGCGATGTCGTGGCCATCGCCCGCGACTTCTACGCCGGCATCGGCCTCCCGGTCGAGGAAATCCTGGTACGCAGCGATCTGTACGAACGGGAGGGTAAGGACCAGCACGCCTACTGCCTGGACGTCGACCGCGAGGGCGACGTGCGTATCCTCTGCAATGTGGTCCCCGGCGAGCGCTGGATGCAGACGATGCTGCACGAGCTGGGGCATGCTGTCTACGACTGGTACTTGCCCCGATCTCTGCCCTTCCTGGTCCGCCGACCGGCCCACCTGATCTCGACAGAGGCGATCGCGCTGCTGTTTGGACGTCTCACGCGCGATCATGCCTGGCTGACCGAGACGCTCCGATTCGCTGGCCCGACCACGCCAGGGTCAGAGATTCTCACCCGCGAGCGACGCCGCGCCATGCTGATCTTCTTGCGCTGGTCACTCGTCATGGTGTACTTCGAGCGCGAGTTCTACGCCAACCCCGAGCGCGAGGACCTGAATCGCCTGTGGTGGGACCTGGTTGGGGAGCTGCAGCAGGTCAGGCCCCCGGCTCGCCTGCAAGAGCGCCACGACTGGGCAACGAAGATCCACGTGGCAACCGCCCCGGTCTACTATCACAACTATTTGCTCGGCGAGCTTCAGGCATCCCAGTTCGCCGCGTTCATCTCCGCCAACGTGCTTGCGGACGGAAGCGGCGGCAGAATGGGCTACGTCGGTCGCCCCGAGGTGGGCGAGTATCTCCGCGAGCGCGTCTTCGCGCCAGGAGCGGTGCTCGACTGGAACGGTCTATCGCAGCACGCGACCGGAAAACCGCTTGGACCCGAGGGTTTTGTGCTCGAATTCGTGGGGGAATGAGCACGCGCCAACGCTCCCCCAGCCCCCGCGCCGACCTTGTGAAAAATGACGGCTTGGGCGATACTTGCTGCTCCCGAATGGCGGCCTTGGGGTGTAGCTCAATGGCAGAGCGCCTGGCTGTTAACCAGGAAGTTGCAGGTTCGAGTCCTGCCGCCCCAGTTTCTCTCCCTACCGTAGCCGGAGGTTCTCCCCGCATATCTCATCGGGCGCGGAAGCCTCAAAATTTGCAGTGAACTGCCTCGTGAGGCGCGAATGACTCGGCTCATCAAGGTGATCTTCGCACCCGTCCGCCTGATCTGGGCGGCTTGGCGGCGTCTGGCGCTGCACACTCAGATACTTGCCGGTCTGTTCCTCGGAGCAGCGGCCGGCGTCGCAGCCAACGCCTTTGCCGCGGACGCCACCTGGGTGCGCTGGTTCGGCGACAACGTGGCCAACCCGGTGGGTCAGATCTTCCTGCGCATGCTTCTGATGACCGTTGTGCCGCTGGTTTTCGCGTCCATCACGCTGGGTGTGGCGGGGCTGGGTGATCTTCGCAAAGTCGGTCGCGTCGGCGGAAAGACCCTGCTCTACTTCCTGTTCTGCACCACGCTCTCCGCCACGCTCGGCATCTTCCTGGTAAACCTGGTGGACCCGGGACAGGGGCTCGATCCCGCCATTCGACAGCAGCTCTTCGACACCTACCGTGGGCAGGCGCAGGGCTTGCAGGCGGCGGGAGGGACCCAGTTCGGGATCAACACCTTCGTGAACATCGTGCCGCGGAACCCCATCCAGGCGGCCGCGTCGCTCGATTTGCTTGCCGTTCTTTTCTTTGCCCTCGTGTTTGGCGCGGCGCTCACGCTCGTTCCCGACACGAAGGCACGCCCCCTGCTCGCGGTCATCGAGGGCCTCGGAGAGGCCATCGTCAAGATCATCGACTTCGCCATGAAGCTGGCACCCTATGGCGTCTTCGGCCTGATCTTCGTGGTGACCTCCCGCTTCGGCTGGACGCTCTTGAGCACCCTGGGGGCGTACGTAGCGGTGGTGCTCGTCGGTCTCTTCCTGTACGCCAGCATTGGGCTTTCAGCACTCGTGCGCATCTTCGGCGGGCTGAATCCTCTGGTGTTTTGGCGGAAAGCCAGAGTCAGCGCCATCACCGCCTTTTCCACCAGCTCGAGCAGTGCTACGCTTCCGACGAACATCAAGGTGGCCGAACAGGAGCTGGGGATCCCGCCGACGGTCGCCGGATTCGTCCTGCCGCTGGGCGCGACCATGAACATGAACGGAACCAGCCTCTACGAGGGCGTCACGGTTCTGTTCCTCGCTCAAGTCTTCGGGGTCGACCTGGCACTCGGGCAGCAGGTCATCGTCGTACTGCTCTCCGTAATCATGGCGGTCGGCGCCGCCGGCGTTCCCGGTGGCTCGCTCCCGCTCATTATGGTGGTGCTCGGCACCGTGGGCGTGCCGCCGGAGGGCATCGCCGTGATTCTCGGGGTAGACCGCATCCTCGACATGTGCCGCACCATCCCGAACGTGACGGGTGACCTCACGGCTGCCGTCTTCATTGCTCGCACCGAGGCCGGCTGGAAGCCGACCATGGTGCGGGCCGAGCGCCGAGACCCTCAGCCCGTGGCCGCGGCCTAATCGTTGAGCTCCACTACTAGACCCCCCCGGCGGTTCCACGCGGTGGTCCGCGCCTAACTCATGCTCTGGCTCGTCTTCGCCGTAGTCGTCGTCACTATGCTCGCGGTCGACCTGGGCGTGTTCCACCGTGCGGCCCATGCCGTCCGTTTCAAGGAAGCCCTTGCCTGGACGCTGGCCTGGTTTACGCTCGCGTTCCTGTTCATGTGGGGCATCTACTTCTCCAGCGGGTCGGACAAGGCCCTCGAGTTTCTGACCGGCTACCTGATCGAATGGTCCCTGAGCGTCGACAACATTTTCGTCTTTATCGTCATCTTCTCCTACTTCGCAGTGCCCGCGGCCTACCACCACAAGGTGCTGTTCTGGGGCATTCTGGGGGCGGTGATCATGCGCGCCATCCTGATCACGGCCGGCGTCGTGATGATGCAGCGCGTGCACTGGATGATCTACATCTTCGGACTATTCCTCATCGGCACGGGTGCGCGCCTCTTCTTCCAGGAGGCGGAGATTCATCCCGAACGAAACCCCGTGCTACGTCTGGCTCGCCGCTTTCTTCCCATCACCTCCGATTACGAGCGTGATCGTTTCGTCGTGAAGAAGGACGGTCGCTGGCTGGCCACGCCTCTGTTAGTCGTGCTACTCGTCGTGGAGACCACGGATGTCGTCTTTGCGGTCGACTCAGTGCCCGCGGTGCTGGCCATCACGACGGACCCCTTCATCGTCTATACCTCCAACGTCTTTGCCATCCTCGGCCTGCGCGCTCTCTACTTCGCGGTATCCGGTCTCATGCAGATATTCAGCTACCTGCGCTTCGGCCTCGCCACGATTCTGGTCTTCGTCGGGATCAAGATGACGGTGAGCGAGTTCTTCGTGATTCCGGTCCAGATCGCCCTGGGTACCGTGGCGAGTATCCTGCTCATCTCCATCGCCGCCTCGCTCTTCGCTTCCAGGCTCGAGAACCGTAAGGACCAAGCACCGCCCGACGGGACGGCGCCCCCGGGAACCACCGAGCAAACATGACAGCCCACCTGCAGAGCCGTCACATTGCGACGATCGGCTACGCCGCCCGCTTCTGGGACGTCTACGTCGAGCTCGAAGAG
>JACQVC010000420.1 GCA_016209995.1 Gemmatimonadota bacterium | reverse complement strand
GCCCCGTGCTGAACACCGGCACCCGGGCGGCCGCTGCCGTGCTCCACGACAGGTCTGCCGGCCGCGTATTGTCCCAAGCGAGTCCGCCATCCACGAAGGCCCCCAGCTCGATCGGCAAGAAGCGGAACGGCAGGAGCCCGAAGCGCTCGTCGCCCGTGAGCGGCACGCGCACCTCGAGGTTGGCGGCGGCCAGCCGGTTGCCGAACAGACGATCGAGCTGCGCGCAACCCGTCACGGCGGGCGCGCTCGCGTCGGTAGCCGTGCACTCGCTGGCGTCATAGCTCTCGTAGGCGTATCCGCGCACCAGCGTCTCGTAGCCCAGGAACAGCGGCTGGATGCCCCGCTCCTCGAGACCGCTGAGGTTGCCGTAGCGTCCGTAGTGATAACCGCGCAATGCCACGGTGAGCTCCGGGACCGGCCGGAAATAGCGACGGTAGTCAGCCAGCAGCCCGCCATAGCTCAAGCTTCCCGCCACGCCCTCGAGCTCGAGACGGTACCGACCGCCGCTCACCGGTGACGTATACGCAAAGAACGAGTTGTCTCCGACCAGCGCGATCGAGGCGCGCGAAAGGCTCAGGGGATCCGCGATCTCCGAGCGCTCGCTCGAACGGTCGAGCACTTGACCCAGCCGGTTCGTCGTTAGCTCCCGGACCTCGAGGTCGAACGAATACCGCGTGAGCCCGAGTCCACCCTCGAGTCGCCGCGTGCTCGATAGCGGGTAGGCCACGAGCCCGGAGACTTCATCGATGTACGTGCGATACAGGATCTGCTGCGTGGACACGCTGCCCCCGCTGCCCAGCCCGTACGTCTGGTACCCGTAGACGATCGGAGTGCGGCCCACGTTCGCACCCCACGTCAGACGATGGCCTCGGTTCACGTAGAAGAGCTGGCCGCCGATGTCCTTCCAGCCACCGTTGGCCAGCAAGGAAGCATACAGGAAGCGGTCGCCCAGCATGTCGCTGAAGTACCCAGATACCTCGCCGCCGAAGTAGGTACCAAACCCGTCGGCCGCGACCCCGAGATTCAAGGGCCCGATCCCGTCGAGCGATAGACCGGGCCGGTACTGCGGCGCCGCGGCCAGTGCATAGGTCTCCTTACTGGCCAGCCCGGTTGCCGCGTCGGCCAGATACGACTCGACCAGGCTTTCCGTCGCCGGTGACGCGGGCGGCAGCATCCGCCCAATCGCGGGCTCGGGGGAGCTGGTCGCGGCCACTCGCTCGACAGGCGTACCGGTGAGCGTCCCGTCCAGCGCGTGGATGCTGAATCCCCGCTCGTTGAACAGCGACAGCACGACGATGGGAGCGTTCTGCGCCACCGAGAACGCCGGTGAGAGACGCGTGACGCCGCTCACCGCCGTCGCGACCCGCGTGATTCGGTTGATGTCAGCCACTTCGACCACCGGCGCCCTAACGGTCACCTCCCCGTCGCCTGCGCTGACTCGCGTCGTGCCGAGCGTCGCGCGATAGATGTCGCTGAAGCCGTCCTGATCGGACAGGAAGTACAGCGCGCCGTCCGCCGCGAACTGCGGATTCACGTGGTCCACGTTGCCGAACAGCGGGAGCACGTGCACGCTCGACGTCGCGAGATCCAGCAGCGCGATCTGATAGCTCGAGTAGCTCAGATGATCGTAGTCCGTCTCCGGTCCGCGATCACTCACAAACGCGAGCGTGCGGCCGTCCGGCGACCACGCAGGCTGCAGGTCCGCGTAGCGGTCGTTCGTGAGTCGGTGCAGCGAGGCGGGCGAGTCCACGTCGATCAGATACAGGTCGCTCATCCCGCCCTGGGAGCCGGAGAACGCGATGCTGCGTCCGTCCGGCGACCACGCCGGACCCGAGATCGCGCCGACGCCATCCACGGGGATCTTCCGCTCGATTTCGCCGGACTCGACGTCGACGATCGCGAGCTGGTGGTCGCCAGCGGCCGCGACGACGAACACGAGCTTGCGGCTATCGGGCGACCACGAGCCCGACGAGTCCAGGTAGCGCAGTGCATCGAAGTGCGGGTCCGCGCCCGAGCTCGCCAGCTTGCGAATGACTTTGCCGGTGCTGGCATCCGCCAGGAACAGATCCATCGCGAAGAGGTCCTTCTCGGAGATGAACGCGAAGTGGCGTCCATCGGGACTGACGGACGGAGCCAGGTTCGTGCGGCCCGCGCCGGTGGCCGGCGACGCGAGCACACGCCCGAAGTCGGCGGGGGCCATACGCCCGTCCAGCAGCGGGCGATACGCCGACTCGACCGCCTGCCGCCACACTACCGATAGACTGTCACCCTCGATGCCCAGCACTTCCTGAAAGGCGCCCTCCATCCCAAGCTGCAGACCGCGCCTGTACAGCGTCACGACCGCATCGTCCCCGTATGTGCCGCCGATGTACGCCCACAGCGCCTGACCGAAGCGGTACGGGAAGTAGCGGTAATCGTTCATCAGCTTCGCGATCGTGGGAAAATCGTCCCGCAGCACCGCGTCGCGCAGCCACATCGCCGTGAGCGGCGACTCGCGGCCCACCGACAGGTACTCGGCCATCCCCTCGATGAACCACAGTCCGAGCTGCGACATGCGCCCGAGCCCGCCGCCGTTCTTCGAGAGCGCGATATCGTATTGGAACGCGTGCACCAGCTCGTGGCCCAGGACGTGGTCCGTGTCCTGATACGAGCCCGTGATCGGCAGGATCACCCGATTCTTCGCCGATTCCGTCACACCGCCGGTTCCTTCGTCGATGAACCCCTCGAGGGTGTTCGTCTGCTGGAAGTCGGGGTGATCGGCGTACAGCACCAAGGGTTTCCGGTCCTTGAACTCGTGCTGGAACGTCCTCGCCAGGCGCTCGTACCAGCGCTCCGCCATCCGCGCGCCATCCGCGACGGCATCCGTCGCCTCGGGATAGAAATGGATGTCGAAGTGCGACGTCTTTAGAACCTTGAAGTCGAAGTCGTCGTACCGAACTTTGTTCCGCCCGAAATACTGCGCCGGCAGCGGAAGCGGCGACGCCAGCAGCGCCGCGAACACGAGCGCCAACGTGAGCACCGGATACGCCCGCCGATCTTTCCTCATGCTTAGCCCCCTTCTCTCCGTTCACCCACCACGATCGCTGGGTCACTCAGACAACGCGGGGACCGTATTCGTTAGTTCCCGCGCGACCCTTCGAGCCACCACTCTCGGAGGCCGACAAGGACAAGTTCCGTGCCAACACCGCGGGGGGCCATCAGAGCCCCAAAACGTCCGCGCGCTGGGACACTCGGTGTCCCTTTCGGGGCAAGAGCCGTCCCCGCATCCCCGGATGGAAATTGCGGATTCCGCGCACTGCCTGCGAAATCCGCACGGAGTCGAACCAGACGCGCCTCGATTTGGGGAGATGCGTCTCGATTCAGGGAGTGGGGTCGGGCAGCCGAGGTGGCGGAGGAGCTCGCCGACGCGCGGGCGATGAAAGGGCACACAACGTGCAACCGCGGCTGCGGCGTCCGCGGACCTCACCCGACGGTGCTCCACGGCCTAACGCGGTCCGCGCGCAGCCTGTCTACACTATCGATGGACACGCCGGCGCGGCCGAGCCGTTCGGCTGGTGAACCGGCAAACCCGGAGGATCCACCATGAAGCGTGTGTGTGCGGGAGTAACGGCGGTAGCCCTTACGCTGGCAACGATTGCTTGCTCCGACACGCCGAGCGACGTGCCCGGCAACGAGGAGCTTGCCGCGGCGTTCAATTCCGTGCTGTTCGGCTTCCAGAACGCGGAAAGCTCATTTGCGGGTGGGCCGGACGGCGGGATGGCGCCGTGGGGCCCGCGGGGTGGCGCCGGATTCAAGGCGGGTCCCGGATTCATGATGGGCGGGGGGCTGGATGCCCTGTTTCTGGGCGAGGGTTTCGCGCCCGGGTTCGGGCACGGCAAGTTCGGGCACCCGGCGCTCAGAGACTGCGAGTACAACGCCGCGAGCGGTCGCTTGGTTTGCGAGACCGCAACGCGCAACGGTCTCACGATCACGCGCTCCCTCGCGCTCACGGACGCGAGTGGCAAGTCGCAATCGGGGTTTGACAGCCTCACTACGAACACGATCAACGTGCGGATGTCCGTGAGCGGTACCCTGACCCGCCGGGACGGCGCGGCGACCACCGTCGAGCACGCGAGCGACCGCACGGTCTCGGGGCTGGCGGCCGGCAGCACGCAGCGCACCGTGAATGGCACGTCGGCGGGCCGCGAGACGACGAAGGGATCCAACGACAAGGGATCGTTCACCGCGGTCCGCACGCTGGGTGACACGATTCAGAACGTCACCGTGCCGACCCGATCGGACGGGGCGAAGTATCCGCTGTCCGGCACGGTCAGCCGGTCTATGCAGGTGACGCTGACCTACGACGGTGGCTCCTCATCTTCGTCCTCGCGCAGGGAGGTCGTCACCTACAACGGCTCGGACACCGCTACCGTGGTCATCACCAGGGACGGTGAGACGCGGACCTGCACGATGAAGCTGCCGCGCGGCAAGCCCGTGTGCGCAGGACAAAGTTAACGGACGAAGAGGGGAGAGTGTCCCATGACACCCACGAACAACCGCGGGGCCTCGCGGTACAAG
>JACQVC010000419.1 GCA_016209995.1 Gemmatimonadota bacterium | reverse complement strand
GGCGCCGTCGTGACGACGCCCGCGATCGCCGCATCGTTCGCCAACGGCATGGAGTACTTCAATACGTTCGGGGGTAACCCCGTGTCCTGCGCCGCGGGGCTGGCGGTGCTCGCTGTGATCGCGGAGGAGGATCTTCAGCAGAACGCACTGCGCGTGGGTGAGCGCTTGCTCGCGGACCTGCGCCTGCTTCAATCGCGCCACTCCCTGATCGGTGATGTGCGCGGTCGCGGGCTCTTCCTCGGCATCGAGCTGGTCCGTGACCGGGAGACGCTCGAGCCCGCGGGACCGGAGGCCGCATACCTCGTCGAGCGGGCCAGGGAGCAGGGCGTACTCCTCAGCACGGACGGCCCGTTCCACAACGTGATCAAGATCAAACCGCCGCTGGTCTTCTCGGCCACGGACGCGACTCGGTTGGTGGAGACGCTGGACCGTGTGCTTGCGGAGGACGTGCTGAAAGAGGCTGGTGCGTGAGGCCACTCGAACCGCTGATCGGCCGCGCCGGCTCGAGACCCCTCAGATCGCGAACAACAGCGCCAGCACGCCCCCGCCGAATGCCGAGCCGAGTACGATCAGCATGGCGCGGCGGAAGTCGGCTGAGCCCAGCCACGCGGCATAGGCCGCCTTGGCCGCCGTATTCGAGAGCGCGGCGACCGCGATCATGGCAGCGGCGCGGTGCGACGCGAGGCCGGTGCCGCCATCACGGGCGAGGCTCAGCGTGATCGCGTCCACATCGGTGAATCCGGCGACCACCGCCGCCGCCATCACCCCCCAGGTCCCCAGTAGACGCCACGCTGCCCCCACAACCAGCAGCACCGCGGCGTAGATCAGCGCGAACTTGATCGCCTGCATCAGCCGAAAGGGGTTGGTCACGCGCGGCCCCTCTGCCCCCTCACCACCGGGTGCCGGACCGGCCAGCGCGATGATCGCGGCACCCCCTGCGATGAGTGACGCACCGAGAAACGGCGCCAGCGGCCAGAGAAGCGCGGGGTTCGCGACCGCAACGAGAATACTCACTCTCACGAGCATGACGAGGCAGGCGAGGCCGGCCGCGATCGCCAGGGCCGTGGAATGAGCCGCCGCCTCGACCGACCGCGTCGCGAACGACACGGTGGCCGCCGTGCTCGATACCAGGCCGCCCAGCATTCCGCTCACATACAGTCCTCGCCGGTGACCCAGGAAGCGCATGGCAACGAAGGCCACGAAGGACAAGCCGCACACGAGGACGACCATCGCCCACAGCCCGCGAGGATTCCAAACTCCCCAGGGACCGACCTGGACGTCGGGGAGCGCCGGCCAGATCACCGCGGCGATCGCCGCGAGCGTCAGGGCCGCGCTCAGCTCCTCTCGCGAGAGCGCGCGCGGGAATGCCTCCAGCCGCTCCTTGGCCACGAGCAAGATCGCCATCGCGATGCCCGTCGCGCCGGCCGCCAGCAGCGCCCCCGCCCCCGCCATCACCCCCACTGCGTACGTCGCCAGAGCCGCCATCTCGGTGGTGGTCCCGATGTCGCCCGCATGGCTGGAGCGCAGGTACGACGCCACCACGAGGCCGGCGACCGCGAGAAGGCCCACGGCGGCCAACACCCCCGCTCCGCCGGACGCGAGGGTCAACCCCGCGCCGAGCAGCGCGAAGAGCGGGAACGTGCGCACGCCAGCGAAGGGCGGTGGTCCTTCCGCCGCAGAACGCTCGCGCTCGAGGCCGATGAGCCCGCCCAGCAATCCCGCCACGAGCAGGCGGATCAGCGCCTCGTTGGTGCTTACGATCGAGTCGAACACGGAGTTAACCAGCCGCTACAGCGCTAACTCGGATGGTAGGTAAGCGTGGTGCCGGCGAATGTCGGCGTCGACGGTGCACAGCGGCGTCCGCCGGGCCGCGCTGTGCGCCACGAGGAGGCGGTCGAATGGATCACGCGTCCAGCTGAGCGGAAGGGCTTGCTGGATCAGACTGAGTAGCGGCACCTCATCGACCAGGAAGCGCGGATCGTTCATGACTGCCGTCGTGAATTCTTCGATCTTCACATCAAGCCGGCCAACCTCGCCGAGGTACTTCACCTCCAGGAACGACAGCGGCGAGACTCCCCAGGGAGCGTAGCGATCGAGCCAGGGAAACTCCGCGAGGCGCGCTGCGCCCACGATGATCCACAGAAGGAAGTGTGTGTCGAGCAGCGACTTCACCCGTCGCGACTCTCTCGGGGTACCAGATCCTGCTCCGGCCCACGCCACTCCCAAGTCCAGGAGTCGGCACGATCGGCGTCACGGACCGTCAGAATCCCGCTGTAGTCGGGCACACTCTGGCGCGGCTTGGCCGTGGCCTCTCGCCGGATAATGATGCGCTTCCCCCCGCGCATGATCGCGACGACCTCTCCTTCGACAACCTCGTCCAGCAGCCGGAACCAGTTCCGGCGAGCCTCCGATGCGGTCACTCGTTTCACATGTACAATGTACAACCAACTCCGCCGCCCGGCAAGACGCCGCGTAAAGCGCACGGGTCACACCGCGGCTGCTCGTTGCCTTTGCCGGCTCCCTTCGTATCTTGCCGAACGAAGCCCATTGAGCGGGCCCACGTCCTGGACGAAAGAGACCTCATGAGCTTCCGCGGGTTTCCCCACGCGATGCTCATCCTGTTGGTCGTAGACCCGGCTGTCAGTTTCTGGGCCGTAGGCGTCGGTATGCCCAGCGCGGCCCCCCAGGCCTCGCCAGCGGACTCGGTCGGCACGCTCCGGGGGGCGATGGCCGCCCTGCGCAGCGCGAGCGGACCTGCGAGGACGCCGCTCGCCTTGGTCTTGCGGAGGTTGGACGAGAGCGCCCTGCGGAGCCCCGGCGACGACTGGATCGCCGGCCACCGGGTCGGGCTGCGAGTCGGTCAGCAGAATTGGGCAGGAGCCATGGCGGCGGCGCGGGACTGCCGCGCGTCGGAATGGTGGTGCGCCGCCTTGAGAGGGCTCGTCCTCCACGCGACCGGTGAGTTCGCACAGGCCGAGGCTGCGTTCGATCGCGCCCTCGACCGCATGCCGCACGACGTGCGGTGCGAGTGGATGGAAGCCCTTCAGCTCTTGCTCAACGGCAGCCTGTCGCGCGAGTTCGCGCGCGCGGATTGCCAGGAGAGGGTTGCCCTGGAGCGGCGAATCTGGTGGATGGCGGACCCCCTCCACCTCACACCGGAAAACGATCGCAAGACCGCCCACCTCGCCCGCGTCGTGGCGATGCGCCTTCACCATCAATGGCTCGACCTCCGCAACGAAACGTGCGCGGACACGCACCACGAGTCGGTCATCCGAGGGGGGTGGCAGCCCTACTGGGGGGAGATCTATACGCCGAGTGGCGAGGCCATGATCGTCGGATACAATTTCATCCCCGCCAGCGAAGCGGGCGTGCGCCCCGAGGAATCGATTCCCTCGGACTGGAATCTCACGTCGCTGGCAGGCGGCGAGCTGTACGACCCGCCCTACGGTCCGATCTACACCAATCTGAATCCGCAGGCCGCGTTCTTTCGACGCGGAGACTCCGTGGCCGTGGCGGCCGGAATCGAGTTCACCGGTCACCCCCTGGCGATCCGAGGTGGGTTGGAAGTGGGTCTGATCCTGGCCCGGGATGAGAGTGACACGCCCACCATCGTACGCAGCCAGGGACTGGGGAACCGGTTCGTCTTCCGGGCCGTCGTGGCCGACCAGCGGCATCTGGTCAGCATCGAGGCACTCACGGACGGCAGGGGCGTGGGCCGGACACGTTTCGGCCACGGTCTGCCGGAGCGCGCGCCGGGGGACGTCGCCCTCTCGGATCTCCTCCTCTTCGACTGGCGTGACGGGCTGGAGCAGGAGCTGGACGCCGTAGCGCCTCACATGCTCGGCACCTCCCGCATCCGCCCGGGCCGGCAGGTCGGGATGTTCTGGGAGATGTACGGGCTCGAGCAGGACGATGCGATCGAGCTGTCGCTGACCACTGCGCCCAGGCGAGGCTTGTTGGCGAACCTGGCGGCAGCGATCGGGATCGCCGGTCGCGAGTCCGTGCGGACCACGTGGCAGGACGCGACGGAGGGGGACGAGCTCGACATCGTCGGTCGGACGCTCCGCATCGACCTCTCGCGCCTCTCCCCGGGCGACTACACTCTGGAGCTTACGGTCCGGACCGGGAATGGAGAAACGGCCGTAGCCAGCAGGGAGATTCAGATAGTAGGCTAGATACGAGGACGTCCAGCGTCGGAACGCCGACCGCGGCTGCGCTCAGGAACGCAGAAGGACCGGGGGGACCTCATTGAATTACGAGCAAGAAGGAGGGCGATGATGAGCCGATCCATTATGAGGGTGTGCGCAACCCTGCTGGTCCTGTCGCCGGCAACGGCGCTCGCCCAGTCTCCAAGAGCGGCCACCTACATTACGGACGAACAGGTCAAGGCGGTCAATGCCACGCCAGGGGTCGATCGCCAGATCGTGAGCGTGGACATCGGCAAGTTGAACCTCGCGGTTGGCATCATCCATCGCGGGCCCAGCGCCGCGCCTGCGGCCGGGCGTAGCGCCGCCGGCGGCGGCGCAGGAGCCGCTGCCGCGGCGC
>JACQVC010000452.1 GCA_016209995.1 Gemmatimonadota bacterium | reverse complement strand
TTCCCTGGGGTGGGACCAGCGCGAGTGAGAGAGAGAGAACCGTGGTCGCGAGCCCGGACACCGTGACCAACCACAAGCCCACCCGACCGCCCGGGACCGCGAGGATGCCATCGCCTGCCCCCCGCTTCCGCCGCACCGCCGGAAGAGCCGCAAAGAGGTACAGGTACGGGATGAAGTAGAGCACGATCGTCATGTCCAGCATGACCAGGTACGCGTCGCGGACGGTCGAGCCCGCGACCGCCACGAGCAGGAAGATGCTGGCGAAACCACCCTGGGCGAGGATCGCGACATGCGGAGTCTGCCAGCGCGGGTGAATGCGGCCGAGGCTCCGGGGGAGATAGCGATCCAGGCCGATCACGAAAGGGATCCGCGCCGTGCCGCCCAGCCAGGCCCCCACACCTCCCAATCCACTTATAGTGATCAACAGCGCCGCGACCGGCGCCAGCCCGGCCACGCCCAGCCGGGTGCCCATCGACTGCAGCGACTCCGGCACGCCTGTGATCACGTCCACCTGGTCGGGCGGCAGCGCCACGAGCAGCGCTACGGTGCCCAGCAGATACGTCACGACGATCACGACACCCGCGATCAGGATCGCGCGCGGCACGGTTCTACGCGGTTCGCGAATCTCGTCGCCGACGACAGCCGCCAGCTCGAGACCGGCGAACCCGAATGTCATAGTCGCGAAGAACGCCAGTGTCCCGAGGCTCGCCAGATCGGGTGCCAGATCGCTCGCCGTGACCGGGGTTGCGCTCCCGAACCGCCACCACACGATGGCGCCCGCCCCGATCACGATCAGCGCCGTCGCCCACGTTCCCACCGCGCCCAGGTTCTGGACCCACTTCCCCCGCCCCATGCCCACCAGGTTGAGCCCGAGCGCGACCCACAGGACGGACAGCGAAAACAATGTGTTGTAGAGGGGGGCGTCGCTCAGCCCGATCCAACGGTCGCCGCCCAGAAAGAGGAACACGCCGGCCTGGTACAGGAGGAGGGACGGATAGTACAGCAGGTTATTCACCCAGTACGCCCACCCGGCCGCGAACCCGTGGGCATCGCCGAACGCTTCCTTCGTCCACAGGTAGACCCCGCCCTCCCCCGGCATGCGTGTGGCCAGCTCCGTGACCGCCAGCCCGGACGGCACAAAAAAGAACACCAGCGCCAGCAACCAGAGCGTGATGCTCTGGGCGCCCAGCTGTGCCGCCGTGGCCAGCCAGCGCAGCCCTACGATGGCCACGACGTTGAACAGCACGACGTCCCAGAGTCCGAGCGCGCGCGGAAGCGCCGGCGGCGCGCCTACCGTCTCGGCATGCGCAGCCACGCTCAGCGCTCTTGATCAGGAAGGGTCATGGACCCGGAAGGTTCCGGTCGTCGGCAGGTCCGTCAAGGTCGGAGGACCGAGCGGGTCAGCGGATCAGCGCCGCTTGGCCTCCTACTGCGCGGTCGAACTCGCCCCTACGAGCGCGTGAGAGCGGAAGTCCGCAAGGCCGAGCAAACGCTGACCCGCTGACGCCTGACCCGCTGACCGCGAAACGAGTTGTGTGAAGAAACCCTCAGTCCGGGAAGATAAAGCTCTCGGCCACCTGCTTGTCGGGGGGACTTCCGGTGACCAGCTCGATCAGCGCCTCCATCTCGTGACCGATCTCCAGGAGGCGGGCACGCACGGCGAGCGCGTGCGCGTAGTCGAAGTAAGCGGCCACGGCGCCCTCGGCGGCTGCGTGCTCGGCCACGATGTCGGTGTTCATCTGGACCAGCAGCCGGGCGACGATCGCATCGACGAGTGACAGATAGCGCCGCTGCTGCGCCAGCGTCTCAATGGACAGATCGCCCGTGAGTCGCGAGACGAACGCCTCCAATGCGGCCCTCGTCTCGGTCGGCGCCGCAACGGCCACGCTCTCTCCGGCCCCTGCGGCGAGAATCGCCAGCGCGCCGGACTCGAGAGCCCTCAGCTCCTCGAAACTGCATCGCACGAGCATACTTACCAACCGATTCCTGTTCAGCGCCGTGCACGTTATCGTCCCGACCACCACCCTCTTCCTCCCTTTTCCCAATACTCCTCCGTGCAAGACCTGTTCCCGGACGCGCACCGGCGCTCGAAGAGCATGTCTGCCAACGGCATGCGTGCGCAGCGCCGATCGCGCCGGTGGCGACCGTCGTAGTGCATCCACTGCGCGCCTTGCAACTTGTTTCGCAACATGCGGCGGTGGTCTGACCCACGAGCCCATCACGAGTTCTGCAGCGACCTGCTAAGCGTCGGCGGCCTGTCGCACGCGGGCCACGATCAGCGGGACTGACACCTCCGACCGTCCATCGATGAGGACATCGAACGCATACTCGCCGGGCGAGGTGAAGACGATCCCGTCGATGTTGAGGACATGGGGGATCTTCATCGCCTGCGCGGGGAACGTTGCGCCGGGCGAAACCTCCATCTCGCCGTCCAACCGCAGCACGTCGGCACCGCCCGGCGCTCGCAGGCGAATCTCGACCGCGTGACGCCCGAGGTCCTGCAGCGTGCCCGAGAACCGCAGCACGAGGGCGACTCGTCCGTGCCGCACCGGAAAGTCCGTCGCCATGATCCGGTCGAACACACCCAGGATATTCAGCTTGCCGGACCCATCCACGGTCGCGGCATCAGCCAGCATCGCCAGGTCAATTTCCATCCGGTTGGCCCTCCTCGGTAGCACCCAGAGCCACCAGCCAGCGCCCCAGCACCACACCGTTCACCACGTCGAGTGCGGTGTGTGCGAGGATGGCTGGCCATACGTTCCCCGTCAACGCCACCGGTAGACCGAGCAGGAAGCCCAGCAGGGTGGTTCGCACCACACCGAACGGGCCCTGGTAGGCGTGAACGATCCCGAACGCGATGCTCGAGATCGCCACGGCCGGCCACAACGATCCGGTCGCGGCTTCGAGAATCGGGATCGCATACCCGCGATAGGCCAGCTCCTCTCCGAATCCAGCGCTCAACGACAGCAGGACGAACGCCCACTTTTCCGCCACGCTCACGGGCAGCAGCTCGCGCAGGAGCCGCGTCTCCTGGATCCCGTAGCGACCCGCCAGCAGCCGGGAGAACACCGTGAGTACCAGCCCCGCCAGGATAAGGCCGAACGTCCAGCCTGCCAGCGGCAACGACGGCGCTGCCCTCAGGCCAACCGCCGCCAGGCCGCCGTGATAGACGCCGGCCGCCAGGGCCACAACGCCCAGCAGGAGCGTGCTGCCTCCCGACACCGCATACAGAACCCACTGCGGCGGCAGCGGCTGGCCCGCCGCGGCCGCGACCTGCGCGACGCCCAGTGCGGGAAGCACGACCAGCAGGACCGGCAGGACGAGCACGTCGGCCACGGTGAGGGACGTCTCGCCGGCGAACAGAGCTACAACGACAAGGTAGACGACCGCCCCGACCCCGATGACGCGCCGCGAATCCTCCGGCATGGGCTTAGCCAGGCCGCTGTCCGAGTAACGGGGCGTCCAGGCGACGTCCGGTCTCCTCCACCCGCTCGAGCACCCCCCGCACATCGTCCCACGTCGAGTGATAGTTGAGGATGCACAGGCGCAGCGCGTAGCGGCCCCTGAGGCGGGTCGACGAAAGCATCGCGTATCCGCTGCTCACGATCTCGTCCTGGATACGCTCGTTCAGTCGCTCGAGCTCTTCTTCGGCGAGCGCCATCACCGGGTCCCGATACCGGTAACACACGACGCCGAGGCTCGCGGGCGCCAGGAGCTCGAGGTGCGTCGCATTGCGTATGTGCGCCTCCGCTCGACGGGCCAGCTCCATTCCCTCGGCCACGGCCTCGCGAAACGCGCGCAATCCGAGCACCTGAATCGATATCCATACCTTGAGCGCCCGGAACGAGCGCGTGAGCTGGAGGCCTCGGTCCGCGAAGTTCACCTGCTCGAGCCCGAGCTGGACGTCCTGTAGGTAGTCGCCCCCTTGCCGGAAGGCTCGTCCGAGCGCTCGCGCGTCGCGCACGATCAAGCAGCCCGCCTCGTACGGCTGGAACAGCCACTTGTGCGGGTCCAGCGCCACGCTGTCCGCGCGCTCGATCCCGTGCAGCAGCCGCCAGCCCTCGGCGGTCAGCGCGGCAAAGCCGCCGTATGCGCCGTCGACGTGCAGCCAGACCCGCTCTCGGGCGCAAACGTCCGCGATTTCGGGCAGCGGGTCGATCGACCCGGTGTTTGTGGATCCGGCGTTCGCGCACACGCAGAGGGGTGTCAGGCCGGCGCTCCGGTCGCTGGCCAGTGTCTCGGCCAGCGCGCGCACGTCCAAGCGGTACGAGCCATCCGTGGCCACCGTGCGCATCCGCGACGGCGGAATGCCCATGATCCGGGCCGCGCGGACCAGTGAGCCGTGCCCCTGGTCGCTCAAGTACAAGACGCCGGCCCCGGCGGCGTCAGGCTCGGCCAACGATTCCCGAGCCGTGACCAGCGCCAGCAGGTTGGCGGCGCTGCCGCCGCTGGTCAGCAGGCCGCCCGCGCTCTCGGGCATGCCCAGCCACGCGCGGAACCAGTCGGTGACCACGAGCTCGACCTGGCTCGGACCCGCGGACTCCAGCCAGGTGCCCTGGAACACGTTGTAGCCCGCGGCCAGGAAGTCGCCGAGAATGGACGGCCAGGTCGGGCACGAGGGGACAAAGGCGAAGAAGCGCGGATGATCGATGCGACCCGCCACCGCCAGCACATCGCGGACCGCCCGCTCGAGCACCTCATCAGCCGCACGGCCCTCTTCCGGCGCCGGCTCACGGAGCAGTCGCTCGGTCTCGCTGCGGGCGGCACCCGTCCAAACACTGGATTGCTCGAGCCCCGCGATCCGCTCGATCAGGAGATCGACTACGCGGTATCCCAGGCGCCGCATCTCGTCGGGCGCGAGACTCAACCTGCTGGAAGACGGCCGGCGCATCCGCCGGTCCAGGCTCTCGGGCATACCTGCGGAGCTCCTCGCCCCTTGCCACCACCCCGCCGAGTTAGACTCCCTTAGCGCCCGGGCCGTTCCGCCCAGCCCGGCGGATCCTCCCCGAACGTTCGCTGGAACCAGGTGCGAAACTCATCCTCGCGGCCCGGGTTCTCCTCGAGCCAGCGTCGCCTGTCGTCCGGAAACTGCCCGGCTCTCGCCGTCAGTAGGTAGGCATCCAGGTACCCGAACTCATTGGCGTACATAAGCTCGTCCAGGATCGACCACGGCCCCGCATCCGCGACGGCACGGGCGTACAACCAGGCTTCGGCCAGCCGTCGCATGATCACCCGCTCGAGAGGGTACCCGCGCGGCAGATCAGCGGCTTCCGGCAGCCACTCCGGGATCTTCCCCATCCGATCCATCAGGTGGAGATGCGCGTAAACCATGAGCACCGTGCCGGCGTCCGGCACCTCTCGCGGCGCCAGAATCTCCGCGCTGTCACCCGCGATGGCGAGCCCGCGCCAGGGCGGGGGTGCCGTGTCGCGGGGCGTCACCGTGATGAGGAAGCTCGGATCTTCCTCGATGTTCTCGAGCTGTCGGCGTAACCACTCATCGATCCGGTTGAGGCGTTGGCTGTCCGCGACGATCCGTACGCCCGACCGAACGATGATCGGCCGAGCCGGCGGCAGCTCACGCGTGCTGGCGCAGGCCGCCAAAATGACGGACATCACGGGCAGCAGGCTCAGCCCCCAGACCGCCAGATCCGTCCATCGACCCGACCGGGTCGGCCTTCCACCCGGGCCTCCCTGCTTCCCAACCGCGACGAGGCTCTTCAGTCCCTTGTGGCTCATGGGCCTAGGCTCCCGAACACCTTGGTCTTCGTGCGCACAGCCGACATCCGGCGGCGACCCCCTGGGAAAAGGTTCCTCCAAGCCGCCTGAAACCCTTGACAGACACCGGCCTGCAAGCGGAATTGGGGGCTACTCACTGTCGAGGGAGCTGGAATGGCAAAGTTCACGACCAAAATGACCCCCCAGGAGCTCGGCGACACGCTCGCCAGCCTGGTTTGGGAGAGCTTCTCGGACTTCATCGCGGACGGCGAAGCCGACGCCCTGTTCGCCGACCTCGGCGTGACCGAGCCGGCAGCGGACCAGCGCATCGTCGAGGAAATGCTCATCTTTCTCATGTGGGCTCACACCCGGGCGACTCAGCTCGCCTTCGTGAGCCGGGTACCCTCCGACATGATCCGAGAGGGACTCGACGCGATGCACCGCGGCGTCTTCGAGGACATGGCGGAGCACGGCACGCCCAGGTCTCATCTTCCCGTTTTCGAGCAGCGCGTCGGCGCGCGCTACGCCGAATATTACGCCGCCGCTGACAAGAGTGATGCCGAAATCGGCTTCGCCGCGTTGCGCCACCTGGTCGGCCCTCGCGAGGTACCTCCGCACCTGCCGCTGGCTTTGGCGGAGCGAGCCATCGCGGTCGCGGGGCCGTTACGGGACTTTCTGGAGGACGTAGACCTTATCGAGTAGTGGCTCGAGGTCCAGGCCCTGCACGCCCGCTTCAGAGGTTCGGCGGCCGATAAATCGGAAACTCCTCGTCGAGCGGCTTGGTGATCCTCTCGCGCAGGTTGAGCCCCTTCCGCTTCGCCTGCTCCAGCTCCTCGGGCGTCAGCAGGGCCGCGAACACCACCGGGTCCCAGCCCGGACTCTCGGGCGACAACGTTGCATCGACGGCACCCGCGAGCACGGCTTCGGCGCCCTGACCATCGCCAAGCTCCCTGAGCTTCTCGGCCAGAAACTCCAGGAACTTCCGGTCGTGCACGTACGCACCCATGAGGCGCAACTGCTGGGCGGCGAGGTGCTGGCTCTTGGCTTTGCGGGCCACGGCCACGTATTCGGTCAGCTCCTCGCGGGCCATGTCCAGAAGCCCTTTGCCGAGGCTCAGCCATGCGAGCGTACAACGCGCCCGCACGACGTCGGGCACCAGGCGGAGCATCTTGCGGCAGATGGCGGCCGCCGCGTCGAACTGGCGCAGTTCCATGTGGGCGTCGACGCTGCGGCCGTAATACTTCAACGCTTCGTCCCGATTGCCGGCCGCCAGCTCCAGGTCGCCCGCGCGGTTCAGCAGCCTCGCCGCTTCCGGACTCCCCACGTGAAGCTGATCCAGTCGCTGCGCGATGGCCGAAAGCCGTCGCTCCGTGACGTCCGCCTCAACCGGAGGCGAGTCCTGGAACAGCTTCTTCAGGAAATCCAGCATGCGCGCGATTGCCGGGGATCGACGCGGGCCGACCCCCCGACCCCGTGGTGGTACCGCCGCTCAAGGCTCGCGGGGACCCCACGCAAACCCACGTTTGCGTGGGGTAAGGGGCCCTGGCCGCCCACGCCGGCCGCAGCCATTGGTCGGGGCACGAACGTATCAGAGACCAAGCGATGCGCGGATCAGCGGGCTGATACGCTCGGGTGTCCACGGCGGCGAGAAGGTCAGCTCCACATCCGCCCGCTCTACTCCCTCCAGCGCTTGGATCTTCTGCGTCGCTTCCTCGACGATCTGTCCGGCGGCCGGGCACATGGGCGAAGTCAGCGACATCGTGACGTGCACATCGCCGCCGTTGATACTGATGTCGTAGACCAGACCCAGGAGCACGACGTCGAAG
>JACQVC010000418.1 GCA_016209995.1 Gemmatimonadota bacterium | reverse complement strand
GTCTCGCCGCTCACCCCCGCATTGACCACCTTGTATGGCAAGCCGGCGGAATCGAGCTTCTGTTGAACAACGGCAGGATAGGCTTGCTCTGCTGGCAGGCCGTAACCGGCGGTGAGGCTCGTGCCCAGAAAGACAATGACCGGCCGGCTATCTGGCTCGGCAGTGGCACCGGGCGCGAGAGCCGAGGCGGCGCCCTGACGACCTGCGAGTGCCAGGGTGTCTGCCGCCGCGGGTTCATTCCCGGAAACCCGTGAGGGATCGCGGCGTAGAACCTGCGATTCCTCACCGGTGGAGCAGGCAGCCAGTGCGAGGAATGCGAGCGCGGAGAGCGTGCGAAGCATGATGATCGTGGCCGAGGGTCTGGGCAAGAAATACAAGAGCGGTAGCCGAACCCTGTCGGTATTGGAGGATATCAACCTCGTCATCCAACCCCAGGAAATCGCGGCGGTCCTCGGTCCGTCGGGCAGCGGCAAGACGACGCTGCTGGGGCTGCTGGCGGGGCTCGATCTTCCCAGCGAGGGACGGGTGCGCCTGAACGGCCACGACCTGAGCGCGCTCGGAGAGGACGAGCGTGCGCGGCTGCGTGCCCGGAGCATCGGCTTCGTCTTCCAGACCTTCCAGCTCATTCCGACCCTCACGGCGCGGGAGAACGTGATGGTACCGTTGGAGCTAGGCGACGGCACGGGTTTGGTACCCCGCAGTCAGGTTGGTGCTCACGCCCGCGATCTCCTGGAGCGCGTGGGACTCGGAGACCGCCTCGACCACTATCCAGCGCAGCTCTCCGGGGGCGAGCAGCAGCGCGTGGCCATTGCGCGGGCGTTCGCCAACCATCCCACGATCTTGTTCGCCGACGAGCCGACGGGCAACCTCGATGCGGAGACGGGGAAGGCAGTGATCGATCTTCTCATCGGACTGAACCGCGAGTCGCGCACGACGCTCGTGATGGTGACGCATGACCCCGAGCTGGCGGCGCGGGCGAACCGCATCGTGCGGCTGGCCGGCGGACGCATCGTCGCCGACGAGCGCAGGAGCTAACCTGCGCTTCGCGTTGACGCTCGCCTACCGCGAGGGACGGGCGGCCTGGCGCCGGGCCGGGCCCTTTGTGGCCGCCATCGCGATGGGCGTGGCGGCCGTGGTCGCGATCGACTCGGCGCGACGTAGCTTCGGCGCTTCGCTCGAGTCCGAGGCGCGCACGTTGCTCGGCGCCGACCTGAGGCTCGAGAGCAACCGCACGTTCCCGGAGCCCGTCACCGCGCTGCTCGACTCGGTGGCGGCCGGCGGCAACCGTGTAAGCCGGATCACGCGCTTCGCCTCGATGGTGCTGGCGGAGCGAAGCGCGCGATCGCGTCTCCTCCAGGTGCGCGCGGTGTCCGGCCCATACCCGCTCTACGGAAACGTGGAGACCGATCCGGCCGGCCGATGGGCCACGCTGGGCGACGGCCCGCACGCACTGGTGGACCCGGCGATGCTCATCCAGCTCGACGCCGCCGTGGGTGACACGCTCGCCATCGGAGCGGCGCGCTTCGTGATTCACGGTACGGTCGCGAACTTGCCTACCGAGCTGGGCTTTCAGGCCGCGATCGGGCCGCGGGTCTTCATTCCCGGGGCCTATCTGGACGAGACCGAGCTGATCCAGGTCGGGAGTCTGGTGCGGTACGAAGCGTACCTCGAGATCCCGCAGCGCGATTCACTGGCAGCGTTCCTGGACCGATATGACGCGCTCCTCGAGGTGAATCAGGTGGACGACGACACCGCCGAGGAGCAGGTCGGCCGGATGACGCGGGCGTTCGGCACGTTCACGCGGTTTCTCGGGCTCGTGGGGCTGACCGCGCTCCTGCTCGGCGGAATCGGCGTCGCCAGCGCGGTGCGGGCGTTCGTGCGTGAGCGCCTCACGACGGTGGCCGTGCTGCGCTGTATCGGGGCGACCCGGCGCACGGTGCTGACCGCGTATCTGCTCCAGGCAGGCGTCCTGGGGCTGCTGGGTGCGCTGGCCGGCGTGCTGCTCGGCCTCCTGCTTCTGCTCCCCATGCCGCGCTTGCTGGCCGGTGTCCTGCCCCAGGGTGTGCGGATCGCGCCCGAGCCGGTGGCGCTGCTCCTCGGGCTCGGCACCGGCGTGTGGGTCGCGGGTGTGTTCGCGCTGCTGCCCCTGCTGAGCATTCGCGATGTGACGCCGCTGCAGGCGCTGCGGCGGGATGTACAGGCCTCTCGCAAAGGGCCAGACCTGCTTCAGTATCTGGCGTTGGGCGCGGTCGCAGCGACGATCGTCGTGCTGGCCATCTGGCATGCCCCCGCAACGGAGATCGGACTGACTTTCGCGGCGTCGATCCTGGGGCTCACCGGCGTTCTGGCACTGACGGCCCTCGGTCTCGCGCACGCAGCACGCCGTGCGTTCCCGGCGGGAGCCGCCTACGTCGTGCGCCAGGGCATCGCCAATCTCTTCCGGCCGTCCAACCACACCGTGGCGGTCACGCTGGCGCTGGGCATCGGCGTCTTTCTCGTGGCGACGCTCGACGTCGTACAGCGCAACCTGGTGGCGCGGTTCAGCGTCGAGGCGGATGCAGAGCGCCCCAACGTGCTTCTTTTCGACCTGCAGCGTGATCAGCTGGAGGGCACGCTCGGGTTGTTCACCCAGCGCGGGTACGCGGTGAAGAGCGTGACGCCGATCGTGCCGGCGCGGATCGCCGGCGTGAACGGGCGCTCGGTCGAGGACCTCCTGGCCAGCGACACAGGCCTGCGGCCTCGCGGCTGGACGCTGCGCCGAGAGTACCGGAACACGTACCGGGACACGCTCGTGGCCACCGAAGAGCTGGTGGCCGGCTCGTGGACGACGGGCCGTGGAACGGAGAGCGAGGGCGCACGGGACGGCGTCGCGCGGATCTCCCTCGAGGAGGAGGTGGCCGGTGATCTGAGGGTGGGCATCGGAGACCGCATCACCTGGGACGTGCAGGGTGTGCCGGTCGAGTCCGAGGTAACGAGCATCCGGCGAGTGGACTGGGCGCAGTTCGAGCCCAACTTCTTCGTGGTCTTCAAGCCCGGAGCCCTGGAGAAGGCGCCCCAGAGCTTCGTAGCGCTGGCGCGCGTGTCGGACGCCGAAGAACGCGCGACGAT
>JACQVC010000432.1 GCA_016209995.1 Gemmatimonadota bacterium | reverse complement strand
GCGCACGCTCGCGGCGTGGGGTCGGCCGGTCGCGGCGCTGCCGGCCGCAGCGCGAGGCCCGGATGCGCTGCTGCATGGCTGGACGCTCGAGGGGTGGCCGTCCGGCAAGGTCGAGCCGGCGGCCGAAGCCGACGCGGCGAGACTGCTGGCCGGGGCCGATGTCGTGGTGGATGGCGTACTGGGCACCGGTGCGCGCGGCGAGGCGCGCGAGCCGCAGGCCCGCTTCATCCGCGCCATCAACGCCGCCGGCCGCGCCGTTGTGGCTCTCGACATCCCTTCGGGCACCGACGCCACGACCGGCGACGTGCCCGGTGACGCGGTCCGCGCAGCCGTCACCATCGCGTTCGGCTGGCCCAAACGGGGCACCCTCTTTCAGCCGGCGCGGGCGCTGGCCGGACGGTTGGTCGCGGTCGAGATCGGCTTCCCACCCGCCGGTGCGGAACCCTCGCCGTTCGCCGCTCGCCTGATCACGCCCTGCTGGGCGTCGGCCCACCTCCCTCGCCGGGCCGCGGACGCGCACAAGGGGTCGACCGGACAGCTCCTGCTGGTTGCGGGCCGCGCCGGGATGGCGGGCGCAGCGGCGATGAGCGGCGCGGCCGCCGTAGCCGCACGCGGTGCTCTGCGCGCGGGGCTCGGGCTGCTGCGCATTGTGTCCGTGCCCGCGAATCGCGAGATCCTGCAGACGCTGGTGCCGGAAGCGATCTTCGTGGACCGGACCCAACGCGACGAGCTACAGGCGGCCATACAGACCTCTGACGCAGTCGCGATCGGTCCCGGCCTCGGACTCGATGCGGAGGCTGCTCGGCTCCTGGAGGACGTGTTCGACGCCAGCGACGGCCGGCCGCTCCTTCTCGATGCCGACGCCATCACCCTGGCGGGGCAGGGCGGGCTCACCGGCATCGGCGCGCAGCGGCCGATCCTGCTGACTCCGCACCCCGGCGAGCTGGAGCGCATCTCGCGGCGCTCGCGCGCCGAGATCGTATCACGTCGGCTCGAAGCGGCCACGGAGGTCGCGCGCGAGATCCAGGCCACCGTTCTACTCAAGGGGCTGCCGTCCGTGGTCGTCGATCCGGACGCGCACGCGCTCATCAACACGGTAGGGAGCTCCGATCTGGCCACCGGCGGCATGGGGGACGTGCTCACGGGTGTGGCCGGCGCGATGCTGGCGCAGGGCGTCACGCCGGCGGAAGCGGCCGCGCTGGCTCTGTACTACTCCGGCCGAGCCGCCGACGTGGCCGGCCGCGGTCGAGCGCTCAGCCCCTTGGACGTCGTCGAGTGTTTGGCAGGCGCCTTCGCCGAGGAGGGTCCGGGACCGAATCCGACGGGTTTGCCGTTTGTGGTATTCGACCAGGAGGCGCCGCGCTGATGGCGACGCGCCATCACCAGCTCATCCGCTCTCCCGCTACCATCGCGCCAGCCAGGAGCCGGTCGGGGGGCAAGCGATGACCACGCCCAAGCTCGCGGACGCGCGCAGCGCGCGCCTGGGCGCGGGCGCCGAGTTCGATCTCATCCGCAAGCTGCTCGAGGGCTCGGGCGTCCCGCTGCCTGATTCGGTCCGGGTCGGACCCGGGGATGACTGCGCGGTCGTAGGAGATGGAATCGCCATCTCGTGCGATCTCAGCGTCGAGGACGTCCATTTTCGCCGCGACTGGCTCGAGCCCGAGGCCATCGGCTATCGCGCGGCGGCGGCCGCGCTCAGCGACCTGGCGGCGGTAGCCGCGGAGCCGATCGGGCTACTCGTCGCGGTGGCTCTGCCGGATGACGAGCCCGAGGAGCTGGCTCTGGGGGTGGGGCAGGGGATCGCCGCGGCGGCCCGTGATGCAGGGGCCGCGCTGCTGGGTGGAGACGTCTCGCGCTCACCCGGCCCCCTCGTGCTCGACATCATCGTGGTGGGCAAGGCGCCGAACCCGGTCCTGCGGAGCGGCGCCCGCCCTAACGACGAGGTCTGGGTCACCGGACGCCTCGGCTGCAGCGCCGCCATCGTCAGGCAGCTCGAGCAGGGCGAGCGGCCGGCCCCGGAGATGCGCGAGTGCTTCGAGCGTCCACGTCCGCGCATCGCGGAGGCCCGCTGGCTCGCGGCGCACACAGAGGTGCACGCGATGATCGACCTGTCGGATGGCCTGGCCGGTGACGCCGGCCACATCGCCGCTGCCAGCGGCGTGGGGGTGATCCTCGAGCTGGATCGCATTCCCGTTCACCCGCTGGCCACGCGCACGGGCAGGACGACCGATGGAGCTCTTCGCCTGGCGTTGGCGGGTGGCGAAGACTACGAGCTTTGCCTGACGGTGCCTGCGGGCGCGCTCGCATCGCTGGAAGACAGCTTTCGCCGCCAGTTCGATCTCCCTCTCACGCGTGTCGGCCGAGTGACGGACAGTCAGGGAGTGTGGGTCCAGCCAAGTGAGGGGGCGCCCGTCACGCCGCTGGCGTTCCGGGGATTCGACCACCTCGCTTCCCGTAAGCCGCGAAGTGGACAAGGGTCGTGATCCGCACGGTCCGATCGCTCTGGATCTACGGCTGCATCCTCGCGCTCACCTTCGTGCACGGCGGGATCGTGATCGTGTCGGCTCTGCTGGGACTCGAGCGCGCGGGCTGCATCTGCCAAGCGTGCTCGCGGCGTTGGGGTCGCCAGATCCTTCGCTTGAGCAGCACGGAGGTGACCGTCGAAGGCCTGGAGCACCTGCATCCGGATCGGGCGCAGGTCCTCATCTGCAATCATGAATCTTGGTATGATATTTTCGCGTTCGCGACGATGATTCCGGGACCGTTCCGCTTCCTGGCCAAGAAGGAGTTGGAGGGTTTCCCGGTATTCGGGCGTGCAGCCCGGGCCTGCGGACACGTGTTCGTCGACCGCGGCGACCATGCCGCGGCCATGGAGTCGATGGCGGTGGTCGGCGAGCGCTTCCGGCGCGAGGGCGGAACCGTCGTCATCCTTCCGGAAGGGACGCGCACGCGCACCGGCGAGCTCCTCCCGTTCAAGAAAGGCGCCTTCGTGTTGGCCATACAGGCTCGGGTGCCGATCGTGCCTGCGGGAGTCGCCGGCAGTCGCGCCGTTTTGCCGAAGGGCGGATTCCAGGTTCGCCCCGGCCCGATCCGGATCGTGATCGGCGAGCCGATCGACACCGACGGCCTCACCATGGGCGATCGGGACCGGTTATTGTATCTCTGCCGACAACGCGTGACCGAGCTGCGCGCACGGGCTGCTGCGCAAGTTGCAAGCGATGGTGGGGCGGGGGGGGCAGGGGCTAACCCGTTGACCCGCTGACCACTGACCCGCTAGATAGGACACACAACAGGACATGTCGACAATCGTAAACGTGCTGGCGCGTGAGATCCTGGATTCCCGCGGGAACCCCACGATAGAGGTGGACATCGAGTTGGCCGGCGGTGCGCGCGGACGCGCCGCCGTCCCCAGCGGGGCGTCGACCGGTGAGTTCGAGGCCGTGGAGCTGCGGGATGGCGACAAGAAACGCTACGGCGGCAAGGGCGTGCTCGCGGCCGTCGGCCACGTGAATACGGAGATCCGCAGCACGGTCCTGGGCCTCGATGCCGTGGATCAGGAGGCACT
>JACQVC010000425.1 GCA_016209995.1 Gemmatimonadota bacterium | reverse complement strand
CGCCATCTCAGTGGTCCACTCCCAAAGTGTCGAAGGGCCGCGCGCCCCATTCGATCACTACAACCCTCCCTGCACTTACTTGTCGCGTACCTTCCAGATGAACGAATCGACGTAGTAGTGCGTCAGCGCGTAGGCCGAGATCATGGTCTGCGAGAAGAGCGCGTAGCCGGCCGCATAGTCCATGTCCGGGATGTTGAACGCGGGAATGGCTTCGTAGGGAAGGAAGTTCACGACGCCGAACCCGAACTCATCGAGCGGGCGGTTGATGAGCAGCTGGAAGAGTACGGCGTACGCGCCACCGGCGATCAAGAACCATTTCAGGCGTCCCTGTCCGGCCAGCATGGTCCACAGGCCGGGCGGCGACGATTCCTGCGCCGCCTTGCGGCGCAGGAAGAAGTACACGATGACCATGTACTGCACGCCGTGCATGATGCGGTGAGCCACGGCGTACAGCAGAACCGAATTGGTGTGCCAGGCCGTGAAGTACCAGAGGAAGTAGCTCGCGCCGATGAAAGCATACTTGACGGGGTTGACGGCCTGGCCGCTCCGCACGGTTCGCCAGATGTGCCAGCCGTAAGCGATCAGGAATCCTCCCAGCACCACCCAGCTCCCCACCAGAATCGCGCGCACGAATTCGACGGACACCTCGATGTGCATGTTGAACAGCTCGCGGATCCACAGGTGCCGGAACATCGGCGCGTTGACGAACATGTGCCCGTAGAGCAGCCAGTTCAGGGCCAGGTCGAAGCGCCCGGTCGTGGGCGCGCCGGTGCCGGCCTTGAAGTCGTAGATACGACCGAATCCGTGCTGCTGCATGATGCTGTGCTGATGGTCCCAGGCGGTGACCAGCAGCAGCATCGTGACCGGCGCCCAGACGAAGCCCGCGGCGGTGAGCAGCATGATGACGATCGGTCCGATGATCAGGCGATCCTTGAACCGCCCCCATTCCTCCGGCATGCCGTAGGTGCGGACCCAGGTGGCGTAGTGGTGCGGGATCGTGATCCACAGGTTGATGGACGCCACGGCCACATAGGGGAGCCAGTGTTGGAAGCCCAGCGCGACCAACACGGCGAGGAACGGCAGAGTGATGAACCAGAAGAGGTCCTCGCGACGGCTGAGAACGTACCCCGTCTTGAACATGCCTTATCTATATGTAGAAAACGTCGGCGGCCGCAACCTGTGGGCTGAATATGTCACCAGGTTGCGGCCGCCGGTAGCACTAGAGGGCGGGTAAAGCCCGACACTCCCCCCCTAGGGAGCCCAGAGGGGCTTGGTGTCGATCTCCTGCGGCACGTTGGGGTTGGCGTCGCGCTCACCGTCCGGAATGCTGAAGCAGCGCGAGCGCTTGTTCTCCCTGAAGATGTTGGAGACGGCCTCGAAGTTGGGCCAGTCCAGGGTGCCCGGGGCCTTGGCGTCCTCCCAGCGACGCAGGTCGCCGAAGCGGCGGCCCTCGAGCCAAAGCTCGATGCCGCGCTCACGTTTGAGGAATCTCCACGCCTCGACGGCGGAGGTGGCGGTCCACGCCTGAAGCGCCTGCTTCGTCTTGTCGCTCACGTTCTTGGTGCGCACGGCGTTGATCAGGGCCATCGCCCCCTGCCAATCGTTCTTGACCAGGAGCGCCTCCGCCTCGATGAGCCGCATCTCGGTACCGCCGGCCAAGCGCATCTCGCCACTGGGGCTCGTATGTTTGAGCTGCTGGTGGAACGGCACCTGGCCGTAGCCCGAGAGCGAAGCGTTCGCGACCTTGAGCTTGGGGTGCAGTCCCCAGCGCACCCGCGGGTCTCCCGTAGTGCTGTAGTACTTGCCCGCGATGCCCTGCGTGCCGTCGCCGTATAAAGTGTTCCAGGTCGTGTAGGCCGCGTAGGGGATGCCGGCGGACGCCCAGTAGAGCGCATGCCGGGTGTCCGGATCGATGTCCTCCATCTTCAGCGCCAACCGGAAGTTGTCAGCGACCTGCTTGGCGTCAGCGGCCGCGTCGGTCCACTTGCCCAGCCAGACCCGAACCTGGGCCCGTCCGGCCGTGGCGACCGTGCGGAGCTGCGTGTCGCCAGCTGCGGACGCCACTTCGATGGCCTTGGTGAAATGCGCCTCCGCGCGCTCGAAGTATTTGCTGCCCGGCTCGACCGACCCCCCATCGAAGACGGCATGGCACCAGTGCTCACCGAGCAGGCGGCTTGCGTGGCCCGCCCAATTGTACGCCTGGGCCAGTAGTTTCGAGCTGCGCTGCTGCGCTGCGGGGATCGCGCCCTCGTCGATAAACCGGAAAATCGCGTTCTCGGCAATGTAGCGCGCCTGCTGCGTATTGCCCCACTCGGCGTCGACGCCGCCGCCCCCGTCGATGAAATGACCCGCTTGCACCAAGACGTCGTGGCCGTGGTTTCCGGTCTGACCCCCGGGCATGATCTCCCGGGCGGGCAGCGCACCGTTGTAGGCCAGGCCGTCGCCGTTGCCGGCGAGCGCCACAGCCAACATGCGCAACGATCCCGAAACCAGTGCCTGGTGGGATGCCGGCTGATTCAGGAATGCATCCTGCACCGGCCCGGGGTTCGTCACGTCGCAGCCGGCCGTGAGCAGAACGACAACGACCGCCGCGAACAGAGCGCTGGCTCTTTTCTGTATCCTGTTCATGTCGTCACCCCCCCTCAGAACGTGATCCGGAGGGACGCCCGCAGCGTGATGGGCGTAGGAACCCGCTCGCTGAACCCCGTGGAGGCTTGCACGGCCCCGTCGTTCCCGAGCATTTCGGGATCCATGAAGGGCATCTCCTTCATCCACAGGTACGCGTTGTTCAAGGCCAGCGTCAGCGTGGCGTTGCTCACGCGCTGGGGGAAGACGAAGTCCACTGGGATCGTGGCGCTGACGGCCCTCAGCTTGAAGAAGCTCGCATCCCAAACGTAGCCCCTGCCCCATTGTGGCGTGCAGCGCGCGCGCCAGAGAGCGGTCGCATCCGCTTTGAGCTTGATGGAGGTGGCCGGGTTCTCATAGTAAGGGTAGCAGAGCGGCGAGCGCACGGACCGGCTGATCGAGTAAACCCCGTCGCTAATGTGGTGGCCGCCCACGTACTCACCGCGCGCGGACACCGAGATACCGGCCGGCAGTCGCAGCATGGCGTTGCCACCGATGATCCGTGTAGGCAGCCGGGGCCCGTAGATATGGTTCGCTTCGAACTTGGGCGCGGCGATCTCATCGGGGTTCGTCACCAACCAGGTCCGCATCGCGTAGACGGGATACCCCTCCTCGATCCAGCCGCCGTTGCTGTTGAACGGCGGGACGCCGCCGAGCGATACCACCTCGGACTTGTTCGTGCTGACGTTCAGACCCAGGTCCAACCCCCAGTCGCGGCGCTGAACGACCGACGCCTCGATGCCGAGCTCGATGCCCGCGTTCCGAATCTCACCTACGTTCAGCAGCTGGTCGTTGGTGAACCCCTGGGACGGGACCTGGTTGACCTCAAACAGCGCCTCCGATGTGACCTTGCGGTAATAGGTGAAGCTGGGTCGGATGCGGGAATTCAGCCAGGCCGCGTCGAACCCGGATTCGAGCTCCGAGGTCACCTCCGGACCGAGATCGGGGTTCCCCACGTTTTCAGGCACAAAGGCCGGAGCGCTCAGATAGCCCCTCGACTGCCACGTCCGCACCGCATCGAAGGCGCCCGGCGCGCGACCCGACTTGCCGTAGGCGACCCGCAGCTTCATCTCACCCCATGAATCCGGCCAGAACCCCTCGTCCGACGTGATCCACGAAACGCTGACCTTCGGATACGCCTGCAGGCCGAAACCCTCGCCGAAGGCGCTGTTGCCGTCCACGCGCATCCCCGCGGTCACGAAATACTTGTTCTGCACGTCGAAAACATTCTGGAAGAAGAAGCCGGCGTTCCAAACTTTCTCCCGGCTCTCCTCCGCAATCTTGACGGCCGCGGAGCTGACCGTGGGCTGGACGGCGCCGGGGAAATCTGTGCCGTACCCCTCGAACTGCCGCTCATCGTCCCCCACTGCCTGGCCGCCCCACGAGAAGTTCGAGCGCACGCCCGCCATCAGGTCGAAGCTATAGGTGCCCACGTAGTCGAACGTGAGGATCCGCTTCTGGTACGTGTGGACGAACAGCGCGCCCTCCGGCAACTGAACGAACGCGAAGGGGCGAATCTGCCGCGCCTCCTGCTGCGAGTAGTCGTAGCCGATGGTCAGCCGGTTTGTCAGGTTCGACAGGGGTGAGTACGTGACGGTCCCACCCGTGGTGACCCGCTCGATCGTCTGCTGCATGTCCTGCACCAGGAGCGAGTCCAGCGCCCTGGGGTCGCCGGTCCCGAAATAGTTCCGCTCCTGCCGGAACGCGTTCAGCGTAAGCCCCTGGGCGTTGTTCGCCGACGGCGTGTTCTTCTGCCACACATTCGCGTACGCCGAATTCCACTGGAACTGGAGACCTTCAACCGGCGCGAACGTGAAGTTGCCGCGAGCCACCCACTTCTCCAGCGCGTCCTGGGGCAGGAGGCCCACCTCATCGTCGAACTGACCCGAGATGAAATACTGGAGCGCCTGCCCGCCGCCTCGCACCGAAGCGAAATATCCTTGGTTGTGCACGGTACCCCAGGCGCCGTCTCCGAGGCCCAACCAGCCGTGACGGAGGAAGGGGTCCATATAGTTGTACTGGGCGTGACCCCAGCCGGGCGGTGTGGGCGCGAGATGGTCCGTATCCGGGCCGAACTTGCGGCTCCACGCCGTGCCCTGCTGGGTTTCCAGGGTCCAGACCGCGGCGCCCGCGGAGCCCCGCTTCGTGAAGATCTGGATCACGCCGGCCGACGCCTCGGTGCCGTATAGCGTCGTGGCGGCAGACCCCTTAATGATCTCGATCCGCTCGATGTCGTTCGGGTTGATCTGGTCCAGCGGGCTGGCCGTTACGTTCGCGCTCCGGCCCCCGCGGCGGTCCGGCGGGCCCTGCGTCGGCAGCGGCTCGCTGACCACCCGCACGCCGTCTATATAAATGAGCGGGTGGTTGCTCATGGACACACTGGAGGCGCCGCGGAGTCGGATCGCCGCGCCCTGGCCGATCTCGCCACCTACGGGTAGCACCTCGATCCCCGGTCCCGACGACTGCAGGACATCCGTCACGTCGACGGGCCGGTCCGGGATGTCGGCCACGTTGATCTGCGTGATCGTGTTTCCGATCTCACGCCGCCGGGCCGCCCCGGCCGTGCCGGTGACCACGATCTCGTCCAGGCCGAGCGCCTGGGTTTCCAGCTCGAAGTTCACCTCCGCCGCCTGACCCGCCGCCACGGTGACTTGCCGGGAGGCCGTCGCCATACCGATGCGCTCGGCCCGGATCTGGTACGTACCAGGCGGCACGTTGAGCAGGACAAAGCGACCGCTCTGGTTCGTGAGCGATCCGACCCCGGTCCCCTGCAAGTAGATCTGAACCTCGCCCAGAGGCGCGCCGGACCCAGCCTCCGTGACCTGGCCGACGATGCGGCCGGCCTGTTGCGCAGCAGCGGGAGACAAGGCCCCTGTCGAGAGCGCCAACACGATCGGGGCAAGGGCACTGCGCCATGCGGCCCTTGCGATCCGGACGAACTCTGGCTGTGCCATTGACGATCCTCCTTGGGCTGCGGGGGAAAATCCTCGCGTCACATACGCGAGAGAAGCAGTGTCATGCACTAACTCCCATTTCGTTATCCAGTCCAGCCGTGTCCAAGCGAAGCGCCGTGATCGCTCGGCGCAGGCGGCCTTCGGGCGCGAGATGCAAGCAGAGATCGGCCAAGGAGACGATGTAAAGTGACGATATGCCTGTAGCGCCTGAATGTCAACGTTATGTATGGACCAGGTTGGAGT
>JACQVC010000417.1 GCA_016209995.1 Gemmatimonadota bacterium | reverse complement strand
GGTGAAAACCCCCAGGCGCCCCCACGCGGGCGGGGGTCGCGAGAGGCCTCAGGAGTCGCATGGGCAAAATGTTAGGCCCGTTCCTTGCATGTCGGGCATGCCGGTTGCTCAGTAGATCGGTGGCGAGGTTCGAAGGGACGAGGTAACCGGAGCGACGATCATGAAGACCATCTCTCTGATCCTTTGGGGGGTCGTAGCAGGGTTCGTCTTGATCCCAGGAACCGCTACGGCTCAGGAGCCGCCTGGGCGGTCGCTTTACGAGAAGCACTGCAGGATCTGCCACGGTCCCGTCGGCGGTCCGCCGGCTCCCGCCATGCAGAAGCAGATGGGCGTGCCGGACCTCTATGCGCCGGGTTTCCTCGCGGCGCGTTCGGATGATTCGGTGGTCGCGGTCATGGAGAAAGGCGCCGGAAAATTCATGAAGCCACTTGCCAGCACGCTGAAGAAGGACGAGATGCAAGCGATTCTGCGCTTCCTGCGTGAGTCCGCCCCGGCGTCCCCGGCGTCGAGGCCGTGAGGCCAGTACTAGCTGAGCCGGTTCTGCCCGGGCTGATTGGCGGTGTTGAACGCATCACCATGCTCTCCCGTTGGAGCTATCCAGAAATCTGGGCTTTCCTCGCCGGGCCTGACGCCCCGAGCCACGGCGTGATCTCGCCCAGCAGGTGGGGGAATTACCCCGATCTTCCGGTCTCAGCCACGCCTCAGCGCAGCCCGTAACTACCCGGCGAGTATCGCCTTGGGATACGCAACCGCTCCTTGGGTACGGAGGTTGCATGTTGAGGGGGCGAACGAGGCGAACGAGGTGATAGGGATGCGTCGAGGCTGGGGTTCCGTGTTGGTGGTGGCAGGCTTCTTCGGCGGCATGGTGTTGGGCCGCAAGCCTGAGCCAAGCGTGGTGCAACCGATCCGGTTTAGCCACGCCAAGCACACGAGTGCGGGCCTGGATTGTGCGATCTGCCACTCGTCCGCGGGCGAGGAAACGTTCGCGGGCCTTCCGGCGCTGGAGACCTGCATGATGTGTCACTCGACGCCGGTAACGGAGAGTCCCGAGGAGGAGAAGGTCCGCGCGGCCGCCGAGCGAGGTGAGCCTCTGGTCTGGACGCGGCTCTACCGGCTGCCCAACAACGTGCTGTTTTCCCACCGCCGCCACGCCGGGCTGGCCGAGATCGCGTGTACGGTTTGTCACGGGCCGATGGGCGAGGCGGTGGTGCCGCCGCCCCGGCCACTGGTGAAGCAGCGCATGGAGTGGTGTCTCGATTGTCACGCGGAACGTGGCGCCACCGAGGACTGCGCCGCATGTCACCGCTAGCGAGTTGCAGTCAGGAGCCGAACGGACCTCCTGGCATGACGAGGCAGCGTGCGCCTGGGCGGTGCACGGGCGAGGCGAGGGCCGAGGAGGCGTCGCTGGAGGAGGAGGACAACCTGTGGAGCTGGGTCGCCGGACATTCCTGAAGGTCGTTGGCGCGACGGGCGCAGGCGTAGCGGCAGGCCGTGGCGGGAGCGTGCTTGGTGACAGCCTCGCGGCGGCGGCGCGAGAGGAGCGGGTGCCCGGTGGCCTCGAGCGTTGGGTCACGACGGCGTGCACTCTCTGCCCTGGCGGATGTGGAGCCCGCGTTCGCGTCATCGATACCCGTGCGGTGAAGCTCGAGGGAAACGCTTTCCATCCGGTGACGGCGGGCGGTCTCTGCCCGGTGGGTCAGGCGGCGCTACAGTCGCTCTACAGTCCCGATCGCGTGAAGGGACCCCTGAAGCGGGCGGGTGAGCGGGGCGCCGGGCAGTGGGAGCCTGTCTCCTGGGACGAGGCCCTTGCGACGGTCTCCGGTCAGCTCACGACGCTGCGGGAGCGAGGCGAGCCCCAAGGGCTGGTTCTGGTCATGGGGGAATCGCAGGGTCTGCTGCCGGATCTACTGCGCCGCTTCGCCCGTGCGTTCGGCACACCCAACGTCGTGGAGGCCGCCGACGCCGATCCTGGGGCCACGGCCCTCTGGCTTGCCCAAGGCGTTCGAGCCCCAGTTGCCTATGACCTGGAGAACGCCCGTTACATCCTCAGCTTCGGGATGCCGCTCGTGGACGGAGGGTGGGCCCCGGTCCGACAGATCCGTGCACTTGCTCAGGTGCGGCAGGGTGCGCCCGGGTATCGCGGGAAGCTGGTGCAGATCGAGCCGCGATTCTCACCCACGGCTGCGCGCGCGGATGAATGGATCCCTGTCAACCCCGGCACAGAGGGAGCCCTGGCTCTTGGTTTGGCCCACGTGCTCGTGGCCGACCTCCTGTTCGACCGTCGCTTCATCGCCGAGCATGGCTTCGGGTACGAAGATTGGACGGACGCCCAGGGCCGCGAGCACCTCGGGTTCCGCACGCTCCTGATCCGCGAGTACACCCCCGCTGCCGTCGCGGAGATCACGGGCGTGCCGCCCGAGACGATCCGGAGGCTCGCGCACGAGTTCGCGATGTACGGTCCGGGCGTGGCGATCGGGCCGAGAATCGGGCACCCGCGCTCGGTCGAGACCGCCGTGGCGATCCACGCCCTGAACGCCGTCGCCGGAGCGGTCGACCGGGTGGGTGGCGCTCTGGTCGCCCGCTCCGCCCCGGCTCCGAATTGGCCGGAGCTCCAGCCGGATCCAGTGGCGCGGAGGGGCCTGGCCATGCCCCGGCTGGATAGCGCGGGCGAAGAGTTCCTGCTGGCGGAAAGCTCGCTTGCAGCGCTCGCCGAAGCGCTGCGCCGGGGCGAACCGTACCCCGCGCGGGCGCTCTTCCTCTGGCAGGCCAACCCGGCCTTCGCGCAGCCGAGTCCCGAGCGTTTCGGCGATGCGCTCTCCCAGGTGCCGTTCATCGTGAGCTTCTCGCCGTTTCTGGATGAGAGTGCTCGTTACGCCGACTTCATCCTCCCCGATCACGTGTTCCTCGAGGCGTGGGAGCATGTCGCGCCGCCGCCGGGGCTCCCCTATCCGGTCGTCACGCTCGCGCAACCGGTGGTCGAGCCACTCTACGACACGCGACATGCGGGCGATGTGGTCCTGGGACTCGCAACCACGTTGGGGGGAAGCGTGCGCGAGGCTCTACCCCAGGCCGATTTCCGCGAGATACTTACCGCGTACGCCCGGGATCTCTATCGCTTGCGGCGGGGCATGGTCTTCAGCCGGCACGAACTGGTCGGTCCGCCGCAGCCGCTGCGCGAGCTGGATTGGGCACCGTTGCCGTACGCGTCGTTCGAGGAGTTTCAGGCAGAGCTGATTGCCAACGGCGGGTGGTTCGACCCCTCGTACCGCTACGGCGAATGGGCGAGGGTCCTGCGGACTCCGTCCGGGAAGTTCGAGTTCCACTCCCAGGTGTTGCGGCGGATGGTAGCGACTCGGGCGGAAACGGAGGGGACGACGGTCCAGGCGTTCCTGGATCGCCTCGGCTGGATCGTGACCGACGATCGCGCGTTTCTCCCGCACTACGAGCCGCCGGCGGGCGGGGCGGGCGACGCGCGCTTCCCTCGCCACCTGCTGCCGTTCCGCGTGCTGGCCCTGATGGACGGTCGTGGAGCAAACCAGCCGTTCCTCCAGGAGGTTCTCGCTCCGCACGCGCAGGCGCAGTGGGGGTCGTGGATGGAGCTGAACCCCGAGACCGCCGTGGAGCTGGGTATCGAGGATGGCGATCGCGTCTGGGTCGAGTCGTCGGTCGGCCGCGCGCAGGTGCGGGCGCGAGTCTACGCGGGGATCATGCCCGGCGTGGTCGCCATGCCTGAGGGACAGGGCCATACGGCAGTGGGTCGGTATGCGGCGGGCAAGGGCGTGAACGTCATGGAGTTGATGGCCCCGGATGCGGATCCCCTGACCGGCGCGCCGATCCTCACGGCCAGGGTCCGCGTCTACAGGGCGCAGGAGGCATGAAGTGGCGCAGGGAGCTGCCGGACCGGCGGACGCCAGGCCGGCGCCACGGTGGGCGATGGTGGTCGATCTCGACCGCTGCACCGGGTGCCAGGCCTGCGTAGTCGCGTGTAAGCAGGAAAACAACGTCCCGTTCTCGACGCCCGAGGAGGCGGAATACGGGCGCGAGCTCGCCTGGATGCGGGTGCTGGCCATCACGGAAGGCGAGTATCCCCGCGTGAAGACTCGCTACGTGCCCATGCTCTGCCAGCAGTGCGACGCCCCACCGTGCATCCGCGTGTGCCCGACGGGCGCTACTTATCGGAACCCCGAAGGGATCGTTGGCCAGATCTACCCCCGGTGCATCGGCTGTCGCTACTGCGCGAACGCGTGCCCGTACCAGGTCAAGACCTTCAACTGGTACAACTGG
>JACQVC010000416.1 GCA_016209995.1 Gemmatimonadota bacterium | reverse complement strand
GGGCGGATCCGATCGTCGTGCTGGATCGGGACGGCCGCTTCGTGCGTTCGTTCGGCAAGGGGTTGTATACCACGCCGCACGCCATCCGCATCGATCCGCAGGGCAACGTCTGGACCACGGATGCCAAGACGTCGAGGGTGATCAAGTTCACGCCCGAGGGCAGAATCCTCATGGAGATCTCCGTCGGGGGACAACCGGCGGATTGTCAGGGCGCATTCTGCGGGACCACGGACATCGCGTTCGCGCCGAACGGCAACCTCTTCATCGCCGACGGCTATCGCAACGCGCGCATCCTCGAGTACACACCAGATGGGAGGAAGCTGCGCGAGTGGGGCGAGGCGGGCACCGGTCCGGGTCAGTTCCGGCTGCCGCATTCCATTGCGGTCGACGAGGCAGGCATCGTCTACGTGGCCGACCGCGAGAACGGCCGCGTCCAGCGCTTCGATCTCACGGGCAGGTATCTCGGCGAGTGGCCGAAGTACGGCAAGACGTTTGGTCTGGCGCTCTCTCCCGGCGCCGTCTGGCTCGCGACTCAGACCCGCAATCTGCCCAACCTCTCACCGGGCTGGCTGATGAAAGTGGATCGTCGCACCGGCGACCTCGCCGGCTACGTCGAGGTGACCGGCGTTCACGGGATGGCCGTCACGTCCGACGGCGAGCTGCTCGTCGGACCTGGCCCGGATTCCGCCCGGCCGCAGCACTTTCGCCAGCCGCGGCGCTAGGGCGCTCGAGCTTCACCCTCTCTCGACGCCCGGCCTCCCGCTCTCGACAACGAATCGCGCCTTGGTCTCGATAGGGGCGCCGGGGCGGGAGACGAAGGGGACCGTGCGGTAGTCGCTGGTCCAGCCCGCCGGCGTGACCGTGCACACTACGTATCCACGCCGGGAGTTGAAGAACTTCATGTGCGGATTGCGGCGGATCTGCTCCTCGCCGTTCGAGTCATTCCCGTCGCCGCCCGACGTGAGCGACGTGCCGACGAACTCGATCCCCATCACCGGGGAGGACGGATCGTCGAAATCGGTCTTCAGCTCGGCGACCCAGCTCAAGTGGATGTCTCCCGTGATCACGACGGGATTGGAGGCCTGCGCTGCCGCGATCGAGCTGAGCAGGCGGTTCCGCGCCGGAACGTATCCTGCCCATGTGTCCAGGCGGTAGGTGGGATCGTCTTCGCTTCCAGCGGCGGCAGGCGCCATCATCACCTGGTTGGCCAGCACGTTCCACCGGGCCCCGGACGTCCGCAGGCCCGCCGCCAGCCACGCTTCCTGCGTGTCGCCGAGCATGGTGCGCGCCGCGTCCAGCGTCGCCGCACACCGCGGCTTCACCCCGTCGCCGCACGCCTGATCGCTACGGAACTGGCGCGTGTCCAGCACGTGGATCCGGAGTAGCGCGCCGAAGTCGAGGCGCCGGAAAAGCTGAATGTCGGGCCCCTGCGGCAGCGAGCTTCGCCGCAGCGGCATGAACTCGTAGTACGCCTGGTACGCGGCCGCGCGCCTGAGCAGGAACTCGGCCGGGGACGCGTCGTCCTCGGAAATCGCGCCGGCAAAGTTGTTCGCGACCTCGTGGTCATCGTTGGTCACGATCCAGGGACACGCGGCATGGGCCGCCTGAAGATCCGCATCCGCGCGGTACTGGGCGTAGCGCGCGCGATACTCGGCGAGCGACTTCACCTCCACGACGCCCTCGTGCAGTCGCACCGGTAGGCGAGGAAACCGTCTCTCGTAGATGTAGTCGCCGAGGTGCACGACCAGATCCAGCGGCTCCGCGGACAGGTGCCGATGCGCGGTGAAGAATCCGTACTCGTAGTTCTGGCACGAGGCGAAGGCGAAGCGGAGCTGATCCGGCAGCGAGCGCGGCGCGGGAGCGGTGCGCGTGCGTCCGATCGGACTCGCCTCACCAGCGGCGTCGAAGCGATACCAGTACTCGCGCCCGGGCTGCAGGCCGTCGACTTCGGCGTGAACCGAGTACCCAAGCTCGCTCAGCGCGGACGCCGTGCCTCGCCGGGCAATGCGCCGGAATGCGTCATCTTCGGCGATCTCCCAGCGCACCTCGATCGCTGGGCCGGCGCGGCCCGCAGCGGAGCCGATCAGGCCCGAGCCCTCCAGAACCGCCGGATCGAGGCGCGTCCAGAGAACCACGCCCGTGTCGAGCGGATCGCCCGATGCGACCCCGCTCGCGAACGGATTCGCCCGCAAACGCGAACGACGCAACACGCGCGACGTCGGCGGCACGACCGTGCTGAGTGCGATGCAGGCCGCCGCATCGCGACCCAAGCGTAGCAGGTCTCTGCGCGTGAGCTTGCGCGCGTAGAGATCGAACCAACGCTCGTCGTAAATCTTCATGCGGGACTCCTGCTGCGAAGGCTCCCCTCTGCTCGTCTTCCTTGCCGAGCAGAACCACCCTCCCTACCGTCCCGGAGGGCCGGTAACCATCCCGGCCCGCAGTTCTCCTCCGCACCGTGGACCAGACGTAGGAGGTCTCGTGCCATGACAATCGCGAGCATGCTTGCTCTGTGGCAAGCATCCGTCTTGAGCGCGGCCGTCGGATCACTCGCGCCTCCCGCCCGCGCCGACGCGTTGAGCTGTGACCTGACCCGCTACACGGGCTCCGCCGGCCTCACCGCCGCCGTGTCCGGCGACGTCTTGACGCTCGCGTGGGATGGAGATCCGGGTCAGGAGGCTCGACTGAGCCTGATCATCGACGACGGCGTGCCAACGCTTCAGGAGTGGGCCGTGCGACGAAAGGGTGGAGCGTGGGCCGCCGTGATCAGTCGCGTGACTCCCGAGTTCCGGATCGTGTCCGGCTTCCGGCGCATCACAAACCAGCAGCTCACGCCGCTGCGCGAGCTGGGTGTCGAGATCACGCAGGAGATCGTCGACGCGAAGAAATGGGATGCGTTCTGGGATGCGCCTCTGGACCTGAGCGAGCCAACCGGTCGCGGCGGGAATCCGCCGCCCGCCGCCGGCGTGGCGGGTCAGCCGGGACTGCCGCGCTCGCCGGACGAGATCCACCGCGCCACAGCCACGTATCGCGCAGCCGGCTGCAGCGTCAAGACGGACGGCGCGCGCATCGAGGTCTCCTTCCCGGGTCTCACGCTCGGAGTCTTCTCCGGTCGCCTGCAGTTCACCGTCTACCGCGGCACCAATCTCGTTCGCATGGAGGCGGTGGCCACCACGGACCAGCCATCCGTCGCGTACAAGTACGATGCGGGCTTGCGGGGGCTTACCATCCGTGAGGGGGCGCGCATGGTGTGGCGCGACCTCGCGAACCAGTGGCAAGGCTACTCGCTCGGGGGTGCAGCGAACGAGAACCCGGTGGCCCTCAAGGTCAGTAATCGCATCGTCATGGCGCAGAGCGGCGCGGGAGCGATCGCAGCCTTCCCGCCGCCCCACACGTTCTTCTGGGCGCGCGAGGTCGAGACCAACCTCGGCTATGGGTGGTATCGCAAGGACGGCGCATCGTCTTTCGCGTTCGGGATCCGGCAGGCGGAGAGCGAGGAGGAGCCGCGCTACGTGGCCAACACTGCGCTCTACAGCGCGCCTCCGGGCAGCTTACAGCGGATGCCCGTCTACCTCTACGCGACGGCCGGTGACGCCGCCGCCGCTCTCGAATCCGTGCTGGCCTTCACACGCGGAGACCGGTACAAGGCACTACCCGGATATCAGGTCATGGCCAGTCACTTCCACACGGACGTGGGTGAGCGGCTGCGCGAATCCGGAAGCCTCGACACCAGGCTGCCCGACTTCGAGGCGCTCGCGGCAGCCGGAATCAACATCGTGAGCCCGACCGACCGACCGCGCGGGGCGGAGCGCCTCGAGATTCTCGCCGCCTACTTCGAGGGCGCGCGGAGAAATGCGGATGCCGACTTCATCGTCATGCCCAACCTCGAAGTCAGCAGGCTGCTCGGCGGGCACTGGGACCTCCTCTTCGCAAGGCCAGTCTTCTGGACGGAGGAACGCGCCGCAGGCCAGCCGCTCGTCGAGGATCACCCCACCTACGGGAAGCTTTACCACGTCGGGAGTCCCGAGGACGTGATGCAGATGGTGACGCGCGAGAACGGTCTGATCTTCATGCCGCACCCGCGCACGAAGGGATCGACAGGCTACCCGGATGCGGTCAAGGACACGGACCACTTCCAGCACGAACGATACCGCGGCGTCGGCTGGCGGTGGGGTATGGGGTCCGACCTCTCGGAACGACGGCTGTCCGATTTCCGCGTGCTGCCGCTGCTCGACGATATGAACAACTGGATGGCTGATCTGCCCACGCCGCCTAAATACCTCATCGCCATCACCGAGACGTACCGCAAGGCTCCAGGCGATGACGTCTATGCGAACAATCCCGTCAACTACCTGAGGCTGGCGTCGCTGCCCTCGCCCGGCGACTGGAGTCCGATCATCGACGTCCTGCGCCGCGGCGACTACTTCGTCACGTCGGGCGAAGTGCTGATCCCGTCGTTCGCCCTACAGGGCAGCGGTGCGCGGCGCACCGTCGTGGCCGACGTCGAGTGGACGTTCCCGCTCGAGTTCGTCGAGGTCGTATGGGGCGACGGGACGAACACGGGGCGGGAAATCATTTCGGTGACCGACCTGCCGCCCTTTGGCCGGCATCGGTTCGAGATTCCGCTGGACGCCAGGGGCAAGAAGTGGGTGCGCTTCGCCGTGTGGGACTCCGCCGGCAACGGCGCGATGGTGCAACCCATCAAGTTGAACCCGACGGGCGGCACAGGCGACGACGCACACGACTGAACCGCTACTGCGCCTGCGCTTTTCCTAGCCCAACGTCGGCAGGAACTGCGGCGGCCGGCGGTCCTGCGTCGCCTGCTCGTACGCGTACGCGATCCGCAGCAGCGTCGGCTCGCTCCAGGCTCGCCCGAAGAACGAGATCCCGACCGGTAGCCCGGCCACGAACCCCATGGGCACGCTGATGTCCGGGTAACCCGCAATCGCCGCCGGGCCCGGACTGCCGCCGCCGTCGAAGCGGTCGCCGCAGATGTGATCGAGCAGCCAGCCCAGGCCCATGGTGGGCGCGACGATCGCGTCCAGGTTGTGCTGGTTCATCAGCGCGTCGATGCCGTCCTCCCGATTGCCCCGCTGGATCGTACGAACCGCGTTCACGTACGCCGGATCCGTGAGAGGTCCTCTCGCCTCCGAGGCGATGAGACGCTCCTGCCCGAAGTAGGGCATCTCGGTCGCTCGGTTCTGCTCGTTGAACTCGATCAGCTCGGCCAGGTTCTTGACGCGTGCGCTCGGACCCAGGCCCGCCAGATACGCGTTCAAATCCGCCTTGAACTCGTACTCGAGCACCGTCAACGGCAGCGCGTCGCTCCACTCCGCGTTGGGCAGGTTCGCGGGATCGACGATCACCGCGCCGCTCGCTCGCATAGCGTCGACGGCGGCGTCGAACAGCGTGATGATGCGTGGGTCGAAGCCCGGGAAGCTGCGCGCCACTCCGATGCGCGCCCCTCTGAGGGCGGCCGGATCCAGGAACTGCGTGTAATCCGTATGTGACCGCCCTTCGCTCGCCGCCGTCGCGCTATCTCGCGGATCGACGCCTGTCGCGGTCCCGAGCAGGATCGCCGCGTCGCGCACCGTTCGCGTCATCGGGCCGGCGGTGTCCTGGGAGTGCGAGATGGGGACGATGCCCGCGCGGCTCCACAAGCCTACAGTAGGTTTGATCCCGACCACGCCGTTGATCGACGCGGGACACATGATCGAGCCGCCCGTCTCCGTGCCGACCGTCAGCGCGGCGAGATTGGCGGCCGCCGCGACGCCCGACCCGGAGCTGGAGCCGCAGGGGTTGCGGTCCAACGCGTACGGGTTGCGACACTGTCCGCCGCGCGCGCTCCACCCACTGGTCGCTCGCTCGCCACGGAAGTAGGCCCACTCGCTCATGTTGGCCTTGGCCAGCAGGATGGCGCCC
>JACQVC010000424.1 GCA_016209995.1 Gemmatimonadota bacterium | reverse complement strand
GTCCGCGCCACGCGCGTCCGTTCGTGCCCGTCGATTGCGCTGCGTTGCCCGAGGGACTGCTCGAGAGCGAGCTGTTCGGTCACGAGCGCGGGGCGTTCACCGGCGCGGTCAGCCGCAGGAACGGCCTGCTGGTCGAGGCGAACGGCGGCACCGCGTTCCTGGATGAGATCACCGAGCTGAGCCCGGGGCTGCAAGCGAAGCTGCTGCGGGCGCTCGAGGAGCGGAAAGTCCGGCGCCTCGGCAGCTCGACGCTCGTCGACATCGCGGTCCGGATCGTGGCGGCCACGAACGCGAACGTCGAGAGCGCGCTCGCCGCCGGCACCTTCCGTCAGGATCTGTACTACCGGCTCAACGTGGTTCACTTCCAGGTGCCGCCGCTGCGGGAGCGCGAGGGCGACATCAGCCTGCTCGCCCAGAGTTTCCTGCGGCGGTTCACGGAATCCCTCGGCCGCGAGCCGCTGCGCGTCTCGCCAGCCGTATGGGACGCCCTGGAAGAGTACTCCTGGCCAGGAAACGTGCGGGAGCTGAAGAACCTGGCCCAACGGCTCGTCGTGCTCGACGAGGACGCCCGCATCACGCTCGCGGATCTGCCGCCGGCCCTGCGCGGAGAGTGGGCGGCCGGCGACGATGATGCCGGTGCTTCAGGCGTGCCCGAGTACCACGCCTCGCGCGAGGAGGCGCTGCGGGCCTTCAGGGCATCGTACGTCCGGCGGCTGCTCGCGCTGCACGGCGGCAACGTGTCGCGCGCCGCACGATCCGCTGGGCTGTCGCGGCGGACCCTCCACCGCTGGCTGGCGGAGGTGAGTCCTCTCGTGCGTGACCGGACGCCGCCCGCATGATTCCCTGCGCCGCGCTCCTCTGGATCGTCTGGCTCGCCGGCACGCTGCCGTGCGCGGCCGGCGCCGGGAGCGTCGAGGGCAGGGTCACGGCGGTCAACGCTCGCGTGGCAGGCTCCGTGGTGTTTCTGGTGCCGGAGAACGCCGGTCCCTATCCGCCGAGCGCGCCTGCACTCATCGACCAAGTCAACCTTCGCTTCGTGCCCCGCGTCGTGGTCGTGACGCCGGGAAGCACGGTCCAGTTTCGGAACAGCGACCCGATTCTCCACAACGTGTTCAGTCCGAGAGGACCAGGTGAAGGCTTCGACCTGGGCACCTATCCCCGGGGCGAGCGGCGCGCTCGGACGTTCACCGATCCCGGCTTCCACGTGATCCTGTGCCACGTCCATCCGGAAATGGCTGCCTTCGTAGCGGTGGTGCCGAGTCCCTATCACGCAGTCGTGGACGAGGCGGGGCGTTTCCGCATCGAGACCGTCCCGGCGGGACGCTACACGCTCCACGTGTGGTCGCGCCGCAGGGAGCCTGATGGCCTGCCCGTCGTGGTTCGCGAGGGCGACGTGTTGCGCGTCGAGGTCGATCTGGGCAGAGGAGACCAGGACGACGATTCCGGCCTCCAGGGAGGGGAGACGTGACCTATCGAAGCTTGACATTGGCCCTGGTCGCCGCGCTCGGGTTCGCGGCGCCCGCGCAGGCGAAGTCCGGCTCCGGCGCGGCGGTGCACAACATCCCTGCGTTCGCGCGCAAGTATCGCACGAGTTGTTCCACCTGCCACACGGCTGCGCCAAAGCTGAACGTGCTGGGCGAAGCCTATCGCCTGAACGGGTATCGCTTTCCCGAGAATGACGTGCTGCTCCGCCGCGACGAGCCCGTGCCGCTCGGCGAAGAGCCGTGGAAGGACCTCTGGCCACGCGCCATCTGGCCGGGAGAGATCCCGGGCGGCGTCCCGCTGGCCGTGCGCCTCCAGAACGATGTCCAGTTCACCCGCGATCCCGAGGCTGGCTACCGCTGGACGTATCGCTTTCCCGAAGAGATCTACCTCCTCGCCGGGAGCACGCTGGGCGACGGCATCGCTGCTTTCGCGGAGGCAGAATGGAGCCGGGAGACCGGGTTCCGCGTCGTCCAGGCCAAGATCAAGTTTCAGGACGTGGTGCCAGGGATCCCGCAGCGTGCGCTGAACCTCTGGGTCGGCCTGCAGAATCTTTACCTCTTTACGTTCGCCGACAGGCAGATCGATCGCGCGGCGCGCCAGAACTTCCTGTGGCAGACGTTTCGTGTCGCCGACCTCGAGCTGCGCGATCCGACGAGCGGCGAGACGCTGCGATCGGCCAACCAGTTCCAGCTCCGCACGACTCAGCCCGGCATCGAGATGAACGGCCTCGCCGCCGGACGCCTCTATTACGCCGTCGGAGTCAGCCAGGGCGCTGGTCCGGCCACCGTCGATCACGACAACCACAAGGACCTGTTCTACAAGGTCCGCTACAAGCTGGGCGGCCTCGGTCTGGACGGACTGTATCCGGCGGGCGGCGGCCCCATGCTCGGCGGTCACGGCCAGCTTCTGGACCGCTCCCTGATCGTCGAGCACTTCGGCTACTTCGGCGCCGAGGCCGTCGGCGGCGGGCGACAGGACCGGTACCGTTCGTTCGGAGTGAACGCGCGCGTCATCAGTGGGCCATGGGACGTCGGGGTCGGTTACGTATGGGCCCGGAACGAGAACCCCTGGGGGCCCGCGACCACAGGGGAGATCCGGCACTCGAGTGTTTTCGGCAAGGCTGAAGTTCTGGTGTTCCCCTGGTTCATTGCGTCCCTCAAGTACGATCAGTTCGACGCGGATGTGAGGAGCCTCCCACGCGACCGCGCGCTCGCCCCGGCTTCGCTGGATCGGGCCCGCGTCCTCCCGGGCGCTATTGCTCTGGTGCGTCAGAACGTCCGCGCCGTCGTCGAGGCGGAGCTGTTCACCCGCCATGCCCCGAGCGCCGCGGCGAAGCAGCGCCGGCCTCACAACCTCTGGGTGCGCCTGGACATCGCATTCTGAGGGAAGCCTCGCTGAGCGGAAGCCTCGGCACCCCCGTCGTCATCCCGGCGAAAGCATGTCCCGGCGGAAGCCGGGGCCGGAATCCAACGGGCGTGGACCGCCGCAGACTGGATTCGCGCTTCCGCGGGAGTGCCAACGGTGGCGTGGCCGTGCGCCTCGTTTCGTCCTGACAATAAGCTCCCGCCCGCCCGAACGCGCGGGTACCGCTGCGCCGCGCCGTGGCCCAGTTGTGACGCTGGCGGTCCCACTCTACGGGGTCTGACCATGCGCTTGGCGGCCCCATCGATCTCGTAACTCCTTTGCAGAATTCGATTTGATGCGTTGGGCGCGATAGCCGTGCGCGGGCATGTCGCTTGCCGTCGCTGGAGATTGCCTTCGGGCGGCCGGCGGGTCCGGTGCCCAAGGCGCGGAGCGCCGGTTCCGGCATTCCGCGGGCCAGGTCCGAGGCGTTCAGCCTCAGCGAGCGGGAGGAGCAGAAGATGAAATCGGGCATGAGAGTAACGATGACTGCCCTGGCGGCTGCGGGCGTGCTCTTGTGGGCATGCAGCGAGCGCGGGGGAGTCACGGAGCCCGGCGACACGCCGGTGAAGGCGTCCGATTGGGTGAAGTCCGTGAACTGGGATGACCGCACGGTGGTGACC
>JACQVC010000423.1 GCA_016209995.1 Gemmatimonadota bacterium | reverse complement strand
TCGAGCGCCAGCTGGACGCCGAGCGGCCCGGCGCGGGCGTGCAGCGCCTCGATGCTGCGCCGCGCCGCGTCGATCCGGTTGCCGGGGGGCGCCGGCTGCTGGTGGTCCGGCTGCCCCAGGTGGACGACGAGAAAGCGGTAGGGGATCGTGCGCGCGAGCTCGAGCGCGGCGGCCGCTTCGGCGACCGCGCGCGCGCGCGCCGGCTCCTCGGCCGCGGCGTTGCTGAGAAACGGCCCCCACTGCGCGCCCACGAGGCTCTCGGCGATCGGCGCGTGCACCGAGTGGAGCGTCAGCCCGGTCTCGCGCAGCCACGCGCCGAGCGCCTCGATGGCGGCCGCGTCGTGATAGTTGAAGTGCGTGCGCGTCGCAAACAGCTCGATCGCCTCGAAGCCGTGCGCCGCCACCTCCTGCAGGTGGCGGCGGGCGAGTCGCTGGTCGTGGTAGAGGTGCGTGGAGACGGCGTAGCGGTGTGGAGGCACGACAGTAGGAGATTGTAGGGCAGAAGAAGGGGGCGGGCGTCTTTTCCGCGAGCAGCCTGCCGCTGCGCTACCGGGCCGAGAGGCTGGTCTGGAAGGCGGGGAAGGAGAACGGCACCGGCCGCCTTGAGCGAGGAGCCCTGAGCCCTCTAGAATCGCGGCATGTCCTCGGCGGCGTGGGTCAGGGCGTACTACCTCGCCACCCCGCTCTTCGCCCTCGTCGACTGGCTGGGCGCGAATGTGCGGGCGGTCGGCCTGGCCGGCCACCCGGAGTGGCGGGCGGGCTACTACGCCGTCTGCACGATCGCCGGCCTGCTCGTGCACTTCCGGCCGCGCTCGGCCGCCTATGTCGGGCTGGTGGAGTCGTCAACCAACGTGCTGCTGCTCGTCCTGGCGGTGTTTCTGCCCTATTTCGACGCCGTCGCGTCGGTCGCCTCGGGCGGCACGGCGTTCGGCCTGCCGTTCACGGCCCGGTTCGTCGTCAACTTTCTGCTGTCGGGCGCCGTGTGGGTCGCGATCTTCCAGTGGCAGCTCCTCGAGCTGCGGGCCGGGAGCGGCGCCGGCCGACCGGGAGAGTGAACCCGGCCGGGGGGCTGCGGCGCAGCTCTTCCGGTAGGCCAGACCCGCCGCCAGACTTTGACTGCCTGCATTGACCCAGACCTCAAATGTGAGGTATCTAGGACGGTGGGTGACGGCGGGAGACAGTGCTCCTTCCGGTATTTCGAGGGTTCATTCCTTCTTATCTTTTTTTCCGAGGGGGACACGCCATGTTGAAAAGGTATGCCTGGATTGTGTTTGCCGCCGCCTGGGCGGTGGCGCTGCCGACGGCGGCGTACGCGCAGGCGTCGGTCACCGGCCTCGTCCGCGACTCCTCAGGCGGCGTGCTGCCGGGCGTGACGGTCGAGGCGGCGAGCCCGGCGCTCATCGAGAAGGTGCGCGCCGTCGTGACCGACAGCAGCGGCCGGTACCGCATCGTCGATCTGCCGCCCGGCGCGTACAGCGTGACGTTCACGCTGCCGGGCTTCGCCATCGTCCGGCGCGAGGGCGTCGAGCTGTCGGGCAACTTCAGCGCGACGGTGAACGCCGATCTGCGCGTGGGGTCGATTGAAGAGACGATCACGGTCACCGGCGAGACGCCCGTCGTCGACCTGCAGAGCGCGGGACAGCGCTCGACGATGGACAAGGACGTGATCACCGCGATTCCATCGGCGCGGCTGTACCACAGCATCGTGGCGCTCGTGCCCGGCGTGGTCACCTCGGGCACGCAGGACGTCGGCGGCGTGGACGGGCCGGTGTTCAAGCTCTTCACGATCCACGGCGGGCGGGGCAACGAGGGGCAGATCACCGTCGACGGCATGTCGGTGGGCGCCGCGCTCAACGGGGCCGGCGTGTCCTACTACGTGTCCGACATCGGGAACAGCGCGGAGGTGGCGATCAACCTGTCGGCCGGCGAGACCGACCGCGGCGGACCGGTCATGAACGTCGTGCCGCGGACGGGCGGCAACACTTACAGCGGCACGTTCTTCGCCACCGGCGCGAGCGGCGGCATGCAGAGCAGCAATTTCGACCAGGCGATCAAGGATGCCGGGCTCCGCTCGCCCAACGAGCTCGACCAGATCTGGGACGTCAACGGCGCGCTCGGCGGCCCGCTCGTCCGCGACCGGTTCTGGTTCTACTGGACCGGGCGGCACCAGGGGAACCGCAAGTTCGTGACCGGCATGTTCAACAACCTCAACGCCGGCGACCCGACCAAGTGGACCTACGAGCCCGGCGACCGGGCGCGCGACGGCGGCACCTGGAAGACCTCCAGCCTGCGGCTGACGCTGCAGGCGACGGCGCGCAACAAGTTCAACATCTTCTGGGACGAGCAGTCGGTGTGCAGCGCCGGGTGCAACGAGCTTGGCGGCACGGCGACCACCTCGCCCGAGGCGCACCAGCCGACCGAAGCGTATCCCTCGCGGGTGCAGCAGGTCACCTGGACGTCGCCGACGACCAACCGGCTGCTGCTGGAGGCGGGGTACGGGAACTATCTGGCCCGCTGGGGCGGCCAGGAGCGGCCCGCCAACAACCGCGACCTCATCCCGGTGCTGGAGCAGGGCGGCTTCATCCCGAACCTGAGCTACCGCAGCCAGCTGTCCTGGTCGCGGCACTGGAACGGCACGCACAACTGGCGGGCGTCGGCCTCCTACGTCACCGGCGCGCACAGCCTGAAGGTGGGCTACGTCGGCCAGTTCCTCGTGCTCGAGACGACGAACTTCCGCCAGAACCAGCGGCTCCGCTACCGGTTCAACAACGGCACGCCGAACCAGCTCACGATGTACGGCGACCATGCCGCCACCACCATCAACCATACGAAAGCCGCCGGCATCTACGTGCAGGAGCAGTGGACGCGCCACCGCCTGACGCTGCAGGGCGGCCTGCGCTACGACCGCGCCTGGAGCGACTTCCCCCAGATGCAGGTCGGGCCCGAGCTCTACATCCCCAACGCGTTCACGATCCCGGCGGCCAGCGGCGTCGAGGGCTTCAATGACATCACGATGCGCGCGGCCGGGACCTACGACCTGTTCGGCACCGGGAAGACCGCCCTCAAGGTGAACGTCGGCAAGTACCTGGAGGCGGCGCAGAACAGCGTGCGCTACACCGCCACCAACGCCCGCAACCGCGTCGTCACCAGCACCACCCGCAACTGGACCGACGCCAACGGCAACTTCGTGCCCGACTGCAACCTGCTCAACCCGGCGGCGCAGGACACCCGGGCCTCCGGCGGCGACTCCTGCGGGGCCTGGTCGGATCAACTGTTCGGGTCGCAGCTGCCGGAGACCAACTACGACCCGGCCATCATCTCGGGCTGGAACGTGCGGCCCAACGACTGGCAGTTCGGCGTCGGCGTGCAGCACGAGGTGGTGCCGCGCGTGTCGGTCGAGGTGTCCTACAACCGGCGCTGGTTCGGCAACTTCGACGTGACCGACAACCTGGCGGTCGGGCCGGGGGACTTCGACACCTTCAGCATCACCGCGCCGCTCGACCCGCGGCTGGAGGACGGCGGCGGCCAGGTGATCGGCAACCTGTACAACATCAAGCCGGCGAAATTCGGCGTGGCCGACAACCTCGTCACGGCGGCGAGCAAGTACGGGGACCGCACCGAGTACTGGCACGGGTTCGACGTCAACGTGAACGCGCGGCTGCAGTCGCTGACCGTCCAGGGAGGCACCAGCACGGGCCGCCGCGTGAGCGACGACTGCGAGATCCGCGCCGCGCTGCCCGAGACGGCCGCGCTCAACCCCTACTGCCGCGTGGTCGAGAACTTCCGCTCGCAGTTCAAGGGGCTGGCGTCGTACCTGTTTCCCGCCATCGACGTGCAGGTGAGCGCCACGTGGCAGAGCATCCCCGGCAACTCGCTGGCGGGGAACTGGGTGGTGGCGAACGCGCTCATCCAGCCGTCACTCGGACGGCCGCTGGCCGGGGGCGCGGCCAACGCGACCATCAACGTCGCCAGGCCGCAGACGGTGTTCGGCGAGCGGATCAACCAGGTCGACTTCCGCGTGGCGAAGATCTTCCGCTTCAGCGGGCGCCGGGCCCAGGTCTCGGTCGACCTCTACAACCTGACCAACTCGAACGCCATCGAGGGCTACGTGCAGACCTTCGGCAGCCGCTGGCTGACGCCGAGCAGCGTGCTGTCGGCCCGCTTCGTCAAAATCAGCGGGCAGATCGACTTCTAGCGCGACTCCCGGCAGGGGGCGGCTGCCCGCGCAAGCGGGGCCGCCCCCGGTCGGCCCCTCTCGCCTCCCGCCTCCCGCCTTCCGAAAGACGACTGAAGACCTGAGAACTGCCGTAAAATCACCGGATGACGCCCGTCCGCCCGGGCAGCGCAGCACCCGCGAGTACATGAACGACGCGGCCGACACGTAATTCGACGCCTTCGCCGACGACCCGAAGGTGGAGCCGCGAGGAGACCGCCAGTGCCACAAGTCACGTACCCGAAGGAGCAGATGCACCGGATCCGGTACACGAAGCTCACCGAGCGGCAGATCGGCGACAAGCTCGTTGCGACCGCGGCCGGTCCCGTCAGCGCGTCGGAGTACTCGAACGTCCTCGCCGGACGGTCGCTCAGGATCGTGACCGACAACGGCCCTGTCCTGAACTAGGGCTTCCACTGGACGCAGGACACGGGCGTCGAGACGCTCGAGCTCTACCCTTCAGTGCTCTACTCGAACTTCGTCGAGCTGACGCGCTTTGGAGGTGAGCTGAGCTTCTGCGGCCCGTCCGACTACATCAAGATCAACGACGAGCAGTACATCTACTCCCGGGTCGAGTGCGAGTTCTCGGGCACGATGACCCTGTATGCGCTCGACCTGTTCAGCCTGAAGCAGGTCGGCATGCGCCTCGGCTTCAACGAAGCCGACGCACTCGATTACTACCTGTTCGCCGGCAGCGGCGAGATGGTGGGGCAGATCAGTCGGTTCGAGCGCTTCGACGACGCCGGCGACACGATCGCGCTTGGCAACAGGCCGGCGCCGACGAGGAAGGGCGAGCGGCCCGTCTACCGGCCGCTGCTGACCAACCCGGCCATGACGAAGGAGGAGGTCGAGGCGGCGGTGGCGAAGAACACCGTGGTGTTCGATCCGCGCAATGCGATGGCGGGCAACAGGCTGCCGACCAGCGGCTTCCTGGTCGGCAAACAGCTCACCCTGCGCTACGACGACGGCGGCCCGGTGCTCGACTACCGGTTCGACGAGCTCCAGAAGCTGCGCTGGCGGCGCGGGGGCGAGGCGCGATGGCGTGAAGAGCGATACGAAGCCTGGGAGCCGGCCGAAGGCGTGATCATGTTCGGCCATCTGCTCTCGGGAACCCCGCGGCACGACAGCGCGGCCGTCGTCATCGATTTCGACAACGGGCTCACGAGCTGCGTGCAGGGCATGCTGGGCACGCCGTACATGGCCAACGAGGCGTCGCGCAAGACCTGGTTCGGGGTCGGTCGAGATGGAGGGGCTGACGCCGCCTGTTCACCGACGATGCGGAAGTGCAGTTTGCCGGCGGCGTGTTCGTCGGGAAGAACGGCGTCCGCCGTCTGTATGTCGGGCATTTCGGACGGCCGTTCGGGGAAGCACGGGACGAGCCGGCACACGCGTTCCTGCAGGCGCGGATGCCCGAGCAGGATGCCATCGAGATCGCGCCGGACCGCAGCACCGCGACGGCCCGGTTCCACTGCACCGTGCAGGCCGAGGCCGCCATCGCGCCGGGCTGTCCGCTGGTGGACATGGCCCTCCAGCAGGGCGGGGGCGTCATACAGTGGGTGGAAGGCGGCGTGTTCGAGCAAGCCTGTGTGAGGGAAGGCGGGGTCTGGAAGATCAGGCGGCTGGCTTACCGCGCCGCCCCGGGGGCCAGCGCGCGGTTCACCACGACCTATCCGGGGGCACCCCGCCGGACCCGACAGGCTGTTGACGTGATGACCTGACCTGTTCCATCGGTTCTGCCGCGACAGCTTTTCAAGCGCGGTCCCGGCCGCCGCGGCCGATCAGCGGCTGGCGGCGGCCGGCGACGCCGGCATGGCGAAGACGAACCGCTGGCCGTCGGGGCTGACGTTCTTCCACTGCGCCGGGTTGCCCGGCAGCGGGCCTGGCAGCCGGAACAGCTCGCGCGGCGTCCCCGCCTCGAACCTCGGCGTCGTCGTCACCTCGACAGCCATCACCTTCACTTCGTTGACCTCCGTGTCGGCGCTCAGGTAGTACATCTCGCGGCCGTCCCGGCGCCAGAAGATGCCGCCGATGGCGCCCTCGCGGCTGACCTGCCACTTCTCGCCGCCCGCCGCGGCGCCCGAGGCGGCATCGAACGGCCGCACGTAGACCTCGAACCTACGGGTCTCGTTCGAGCCGTAGGCGAGGAAGCGCGAGTCGGGGGAGAAGCGGCCCAGCCCCACCTCGTACTCCTCGCGGCCGAAGTCAACGGCCTCGCGCGCCAGCGGGTCCGAGCCGGCGAGCGGCACGACCAGCACGACGCCCCCGCCGTCGAAGGTCAGAAATCTGCCGTCGGCCGAGAAATCGGTGAGCGCCAGGCCCGCGCCCGGCGTGTACCGGAACAGCATTTCCTCGGCGCCCTCGCCGTTCCAGGCTTTCCGGTAGATGGCCGAGTAGTTCCCCCTGGTGGAGACGTACGCCACGCGCGCGCCATCGGGCGACCAGATGGGCGCCGCCTCCGGCGCGGCATCAGAGGTGACCGGCAGGGCCTTGCCCGTGGAGAGGTCGAAGGTCCAGATATCCACGTTGCCGGTCTGCGGATCCTGCCTCATGACGGCCGCTCTCGATCCGTCCGGCGAGAGTGCGGGCTGCGTGTAGAGACCCGGCGCTCCCACGCGGCCTACGACTTTCCCGTCGCGGTCGAACACCGTGAGCTGGCGAAGCTGCGGCGCCGGCGGAACGGCGAACACGACCCGTTCGCCGTCGCGGCTGACATTGGCCAGGCCGCCCGGCGTGCCCGTCACCGGGATCGCGTCGGGCGCCTTGAACAGGAGCCGCGGCGGGCCGAACTCGAAGTCTTGATCGGTGTCGACCTGCACCGCCATCACGCCCCGGTCGGCGCCGAAGTAGTACAGTTCTTTCCCGTCGCGCCGCCAGAAGACCATTCCCAGGCCGCCCTCGGTGGACACCTGCCACTTCCGCGCCGGGCCGGTCGCCGCGCCGCCGGCGGGAGCGACCGACCGCACGAAGATCTCGTTTCGTCCCGTTTCGTTGGACCGGTACGCGAGGAACCGGCCGTCGGGCGACAGGCGCGGCGCCAGAATGGTGGACGCCGAGCGCGCGATCTCGATGACCTGCCCGTCGCCATCGACGGGGAGCACGTACAGGATGCCGCCGGAGAGGTCCGACGAGGAGAAGCTCAGAAAGCGTCCGTCGAGCGACCAGTCGGTGAGGACGAACGTTCCGCCGGGGTGCTGGTAGAGGAGCGTGTCGTTGCCCGCTCCCGTCGAGGGCCGCCGGTAGATGCCGAAGTAGCTGCCGCGCAGGGCGACATAGGCGATCTGGCTGCCGTCGGGGGACCAGACCGGCGCCGCCACCGGCTCCCGGGGCTCGCTCGAGGTGATCTGGACGCCGCGGCCCGTGGCGATCTCGAGCACCCAGAGGTTGCTCGTTTCCTTTTCCAGGTCGATCTTGATGACCGCCAGGCGCGTCCGATCGGGCGAAAAGACCGGCTGGTTGTAGATCGCGCGCTCGGCGATCGTGTCCGTGATAGTGCCCTGCCGGTCGAACACGGTGAGCTGGCGGGCGTTCTCCTCGATGGCCTGCGCGATCGCCCTGGCGCGGGCCGCTCTCTCCTCGTCGGTCTGTTGGGCCTGGGCCTGCGCGCGGGACGGCGTCACCAGCAGGGTGATCGACAGCGCCGCCGCGGCGACCGCCGCCGTGTAGGAATCCTTCATGGGGACACCTCCTCGGTCAATCGCGCCGGGTGGGGCCCGAGGGCCGTCGCCCCGTCGCCCGGCCGGCCGGACGTTCAGCAGTTCTGCGGGCAGGCCGACACCACCGTGCCGTCGGCCAGCGTGATCTCCCGGATCAGCCCCGAGCGCGAGCCGTCTCTGGCGCGGCTGGCTTCGACCGTCACCGTCTTCTCGATCGAGCTCTCGAAATCGTCGCGGCCGATGTCGCGGGTCCGGAAGAACCCGGGCGGCGGACCCTCGAAGAGCCAGGTTTCCACCTGGCCCCCGTCGTTGCTGGCGTCCACTGACAGATAAATGTGGGGATTCCTCCAGTCGAGCCTGGTGAGCGTGCCGGTCCGGCTGAACCGCTGGTTCAGGTCGAAGGCGGCCGACATGTTGTGATGCGCCCACGCCGCTCCCGCCGCGGCGACACTCAGGACCACGGCCGCAACAATCCTGCTCTTCATGGCGGATGCTCCCGGCGTTTCCATGCACCGCCGCGGCTCGAGCGCTCTCGAGGCCGGCGCGTGTCTGGCGGTACGGGGATGAACAGGATGTTACACCCGGTTGCGCCTGTCCGGAAGGCCGCCGGCCTGCTGGAAGAAAGGGGACTTCGAGCGGCGCATGTGGGAAACTATCGCCCACGCGGAATAATCTGGCGCCCCCCGGGCGGGCGCGCGGGGCATGGGAGGGGGTTCCGACCCATCGAAAGGAGATGGCGTATGTAGTGCCTCCGCACCGCCGACATCGAGCGGACGACGGGCGTGGGCGTCGGCGTGCTGGGGATCCGGCGCGGCTACTTCACGCCGGGCGGCCTGGCCGCCAGCGCGGCGGTGCGGAACATCCGTCCGGGGCGCCGCGACGGGTTCTGGGAAAGCTACAAATCCGAGATTGCGGCCTACAGGCTCGATCGCCTGCTCGAGCTCGACATGGTGCCGCCGACCGTCGAGCGGCGCTACAACCGCGAGTCGGTCTCGGTGCAGCTCTGGGCCGATCCGCCGTTCTTCGACCGCATCCAGGCGCTCGATCGCGACACGCTCAGGCGCGAGATCGGCGAGTTCGTCGAAGGGACCGCCATTGGCGCGCTCCTCCTCCGGCGCGACGACATCGTGGGGGCCTTCGAGCGGCTGGCGGAGGAAAAAGGGGCCGATCAGGTGTTCCAGCCGTGAAGGGCGCGATCGTCCGGCCTGGTGTAGCCTGATAAACCCGCTATCATAGAGGGCGTGAACGCCGACACGAACCTTCCGGGCGGCGATCTCGTCGCGCAGGGACTCGACGACCTCGCGCGCGGCGTCGAGTCGATTCCGGCGCTGCTCGTCTCGATCGGCGCTCCCCGCCTCGGCCGGCTCGGCATCCGGGTGCCGGCGGCCATCGCCGCTCCCGAGCGGCGTCTGTTCGAGCGGCTCCAGGCCGCCCACGCCGACGCGGCGCACTCGCGCTACAACGCCCTGGTGCGGCGGCTGGTGAGCTACGAGCGGACCGCCGCATGCGCGAGGTAGCCGACGAGGGCCGCATCCGCCGGTTCATGCAGGCGCTGGGCCGCGAGGCCGGCGCGCCGGCCCGGGTCTATTTCACTGGCGGCGCCACGGCCGTGCTCATGGGCTGGCGCGCGAGCACGATCGACGTCGACATCAAGCTCGTCCCGGAAGCCGATCGGCTCCTGCGCGCCATTCCGCGCATCAAGGAAGATCTGCGCCTGAACGTCGAGCTGGCCTCGCCCGGCGAATTCATTCCCGTCCCCGCCGGGTGGGAGGATCGGAGTCCTTTCGTCGCGCAGGAAGGGCCGATTGCGTTCTGTCACTTCGATCTCTACGCGCAGGCCCTGGCCAAGGTGGAGCGGGGCCACGCGCAGGACGTCGAGGACGTGCGTGAGATGATCGCGCGCCGGCTCGTGGACCCGGCCCGGGCCCTGGAGTACTTCGCGCGCGTCGAGTCCGACCTGTACCGCTTCCCGGCTGTCGACATCCCCACCTTTCGAAAGGCCGTCGAGGAGACCTTCGCACCGTAAGGCAAGGCCAGGCTGCGCCCGGCGCCGTGGACTGGTGTAGGCTATGGGCGTACCCACGGTCATCTTCGTTTCAGGAGCTGCGAGGTTTCATATGACGCTGACCCGTTCCCGCACGTGGCAGGTTGTCACCGCTCTGGCCGTCGCGATGGGGTTTGTGGCGCTCGCCGGCGAGGGGCTGTCGTCGCAGGCCCCGGCCGGCTCGAACGGGAACCCGCCCGCGCCCGTGGCGCTCAAGGGCAGGCTCGAGCGCGTCAAGGTGCACGGCAGGTCGCTCGAAGGAAATCTGCTCGGCGAGTCGCCGGCGCCCGAGGTGTCGATCTATCTGCCGCCGAGCTACAACACACAGCCGAACCGGCGCTATCCGGTGGTGTACAT
>JACQVC010000047.1 GCA_016209995.1 Gemmatimonadota bacterium | reverse complement strand
CGTCGCGCGCGTCGCATCTCCAGGAGGAGCCCGGATGAGGGGCGGCTGGGCGTCCCGGCGGTGAGACGCCTGAAGTCGTGCAGCGGCACTGGCTGGACGGGCGGATCGCCGAGGAAGAAGACGGCAAGCGGCCGCTTGTAGACGCTCGCCGCCTTCCGCAGCTGGGCCACGGTGGGCCGAAGCGCCCCTTCCTCCCACTCGGCGAGGCGCTCCGGCTTGACGCCAATCTTCTTCGCGGCCTCGCCGGGCGCGAGACCCGACGTCTCCCGTGCCCACCGGAGCAGCGCAGGCTTGACGACCTCGGACACCCGCTGAGTGCTCATGACGTCCGGCCTTCCAGCCGCCTCGATTCCCCGCCCCTCATCTTACCCCGCCGCCGCCGCTGCCCCTCTTGCTTCTGGCCACTCGGCGCGCCGGTCGCCGCTGTCTCCCGCCGGATACGCTCCAGCAGCACCGAGGCTGGCTCGTCCGTGGGGTCCTGGTCGACCAGCTTGCCCTCGAACGCCCAGCGGAGCGTCGCCGGTCGGAGTCTGCTGCACCTGTTCATCGAGGACGTTATCGCGCGCTCAACCGACTCAGCGATCGCCAGATGTTCCTCGGCTGCGGCCGCGATTCGCAGTTGCTCAGCGAGGGGCGGCAGCGGGACCGGACATCGAGAGAGCTGCGACGTGAACATGTGCTGAATCAGACTGCCGGTGTTCAAGGACTCAACAAACCCGCGGAAGTGGCGAGATTTGAACACCCACAGCAGGTATTTCGGGTTCACGAGGACCGGACTGAGCCGGGCGATCCGCTGATTCAGGAGGCATCGTTCTGTCGGTCCCGTCATACAGACGCGCCCGAGGAACTCATCCTTCAAGGATTGGGCCGTCAGATTCATCACGAGCTCGTGCGGCCCAACTAGCCATCTGGAGTATGCTTCAGCCCAACTGGCAGGAAGACGCCTGGTGTTCGCCTCGGTCCACTGCACCTGTCCCGACGCGTGGAGATTTCCCGGCCGGAGCAACCGCACGCCGTGAGCCTGGTACTCGGCGCTCGGGAAGGCCCGGCCGTTCTGGGAGAAACCGATCTGGGACCAAGACGCCCAGCACCACCCCTCCGGCAGCGACGGGAGGTCCGTCACGTCGGCAGCAACCGGTTCCGGGTACCTCGCGGTCCAGCGATCGTTCTCGGGCGGCTTGCCGGCGGCTTTCAGTCTCTCCAGCTCGGCTTGTTCCCAGCGGCGGCGGCGCTCGGCGAGGATGTGCTTGAGCAGGACATCGGCGGGCTCGTAGTCGCGCCCCTCGGCGCGGGCCAGCGCGGCCTCGGTCGGCACCAGGCGCCCCTCGACGGCGGCCTTGAGGACGGCCGCCCGGTAACGCTTGAGGTTGCGCCGCACCCGCTCGAGCAAGGCCACCGCCTCATCGAGCCGGCTCAAGTACGACTGGATCGCCTCAACGACCCGCCCCTGCTCCGGCGAAGGAGCGATCGGAATCTGGTAGGCGAGGAGCTTTCGGGTGTCGATGCTGTGAACCGTTGTTCCGTCCTTGGTGCATCGGAGGAGCATGTCGTCTTCGAGGGATTTCAGGGCCCTGGCTATGAAACCCGAATGCAGACCCTGATGAGGCGAGAGAGCCTTCAGGTCCTGGTTGACCGCTACTCGCACTTCTGTGACAGCAACCGGAAGCGTGTGTTGAAGGATGCCGCTACGGGTAACAACGAGAATTGCGCCGCGCGATAGGAGGCTCGCAGGAGAGGCCTCCAAGGCGACCTCCGTTATGTGGTCTTCCGAGTCGCGGATGATATCGACCTTCATGTCTTTTGGTGACACCCATGGGATGTTGCCGCCCTGCCAGAGGGCCACGTTTGCCTTGGATGGTGTCCCACCACCGGACCAATGGCCCAACTCTCCAAGAGCCACCCACTTCCACGTACTAGGCAGCGCGTGTCGCGCTTGCCGGCTCATGCGGCGACCACGGTGTTGAGTTCATCCAGGAGGGGCCTCAGGGACGGTCCGAACACCTCGCGCGCCTTGCCGAGCCCGCCGGCCTCGACGAATGGCGTGTAGCTGAAGTCCTCGGTGTCGATCTCGACGCTCGTGGCGAGATGGTCCCGGATCATCTCGAGCCAGCGTGTCTGTTCGTCGGTGAAGTGGCGGCCCTGGCCGGTCTGCTGCGCGAGCCACTGGCTGAAGCGCTCGCGCACCCGGGCGGCGTAGGGGACCAGCTCGTCTTCCCGGTGGATCGCGAAGCGGATCAGGGAAACGATGTCGGTCAGGAGCCGCTTGCCGGAGGCGCCGCGGACCTTGTCGCGCTCCAAGATCTGGTAGGCGCGCCAGAGGAGGTCGGGGGTCCAGGAGCGGGGCGGGGCCTTGATGGCCTCGGCGAGAGCCTTGATGTCCGTGAAGCGGAGGCGGCGGCCATAGGGCTGGGAGTAGAAGACCTGGAGGGCGTCGATCTCGTCGCGATGCTCGGCGATCCACTGCTCGAAGGAGGTCACGAGGGTGCGGGCCTTCTGCCGGGCCTCCTCGGAGTGGCCGGCTTCGAGGAGCGTGTCCTGGCTCACCTCGTCGATGATCTGCTCGAACTTGCGCTTGAGGTCCTCGAGCAGGGTGCGGAGGGTG
>JACQVC010000429.1 GCA_016209995.1 Gemmatimonadota bacterium | reverse complement strand
TTTCTGTAAGTTACAGATTCTAAGACGCCACGATTGCCGTCAATGCCAGGCATGCCGTGGCGCCTTGCACGCCATTGCACGCACGGCGGAGGTTCAGGGTCAGGCGACGCCGCGTGCGCGAGCACATTGCTCACCGCCCTGCGCGAGGCCCCCAACGGCTCACCAGACGGCGCGGTCACCAGTCGACCACGACGAACAGTGGATGGATCTATCGCTCCAGGATTCGACAATTCCTGACCATACAGGCGCCCGTGAGGAACGGCCCCTGGGCGTTGGACTCCCGCAAGCGACCGAGCCCGGCCCGGGACCGAGCCCGGGCCGCGACCGAGCCCGGTCTGGTTAGGCGAGCGCGCTCTGGAGCACCTCCTCGACAAGCGCAGACTGTTTGACACCGCGCTCAGCGGCTTCCTTGCGCAGGCGCTGGTAGGTTTCTGCCGACAGATAGAACTTCGCCTGCACCGTCTGACGGCGCGTGCTAAGCCCCGGCGAAAGCAGCTCGGCGAACACGCGATTCACCTTCGCCATGTCCCGCTCGTTGAAGCCCATGGCCAGGTCGAACCAGTACTCGCCGCTCGGCAGGCGCTTGAGATTCTTGACGGCGTAGCCCTTGTGAATTTGCTTGAGACGCCGGTTCAGCCTTGACTCCAGTTCCTTGACCCTCATGATGTCTCCTTCCGCACGACCAGCTCCATGCCGCCATCGATCAAGCCAGCGACCGCCTCCTGATCGCCTTCCTGTGCGACCCACTCAGCCAGGCGGACCAACTCGGGCTTGTGCTTACGGAAGTCCACGGCCGTGCAGTAGGCCCAGACCTCCTCGACCTCCTCGACCGTGACGCCGGCGCCCGCGCCCCAGCGGCCGCGCAGCCGCGTGCGTATCTGCATGCGGTCCTCGGTGCTGGCGGGGAACGCGTGGCCGAACCAGTCTGCGACCACTTCCCGGATCACACGCCGCGTCTTCGCCGTGAGCCGCCGCCCACGGCGGTCGCGCGAGGGCAGGATCATACCGAGCCGGTGCCGCAGACGGCTTATGACAGGCACGGTCTTCGCCCGCCGCTCAAGTACTGTGGTACCACTTCAGGACCATGGTACTTGCGCGGGCCCACGGGCGCAAGCGCCGCTGGGGCGTTACTTGTGGCTCGATAGGCGTCGGCGCACATCGGACCGCGATCCGGACCACGACCCTCCCCGAGTGGTTGCCGTTCCTGGCGACAAAGTCGCCGCTCTTTTCTCTAATTCATCCGCAGATTCGAGGCGAACGACGGGTACAGACGCTAGAACTGCCGTGGCACCTTGCGCTGTTGCACGCGAACACATTGCTCACGCCCTGGACTTGGATCGAATCGTCATGATCGCGCGAGCCGTAGAGGTCTTGCTCGGGCTTGGCGCTTGCCGCGCGCGTGTCGCTGCGCCGACGTCGCGGTCTTTCGTCCAGCCTGTAGATAAGCCGTGCTCCGCCCCGAGGGTGCGGACGGCCGCCCGCAGCCTGTCTCGGTCGATTCGATCGGCCGGCGTGCCATGGCTATCTCCGGCGGGCCCAGCGGTGATACGCCTCGATCCACCACAGTGCTCGGCATGGAGGTAAGGGTCGAGCGCATCGACCTGATTGGCGAAAAGCTGATCATGTTCGCCAACCCAGCCAGAAACGATCCCAAGTTCGCCAAGGAACTTCCCAATTTCTGGCAGCGGTCTGGCGGATATTCAACCGGTATGAAATCGCCGGGTACATCGCGAGCCGAAAGCCAGCCACGCGGAGGAGTCTTCGACAGCTTCTCTACGTGCGCTGAACGCGGCCCGGATACAATGGCGCTCAATCGGGCGGAGTTCTCGGCTGACCTCTTCCACAATTCTGATGGCCACGTTACAGGACGTCAGTGAACGACTCGCGAGGATCACAGCACCTGGCACGTTCGCGACGCGCCGGAACAGCCCGGCAGACGACCTGCGTCTCGACGTGAAGGGTGTCGGCCGCATCAGCTGGCCGATCTCGACGAGCACGGCTCGGCGGCTGTGTGCGAGTGCGCGTCCAGCTCGCTATGGCCTGAAGAACCAGACACGGTTCGATCCACGAGTCCGAGACACCTGCGAGATCCCGAAGACCCGCCTCAGGATCGACGAGCGCAGGTGGCGGAACACCCTCCGGCCGATGCTCGACCGGATCCGGCGCGACCTCGGACTTCCCGATGGCGCCAGCCTGAAGGCGGAGCTCCACAACATGCTGGTCTACGGGCCAGGCCAGTTCTTCGTCACCCACCAGGATTCCGAGAAGAGCGACGACATGATCGGCACGCTGGTCGTCATCCTGCCATCCGCGTTCACGGGCGGTGCGATGGTGATCGAGCATCACGACGAGCGGGTCACCTTTCGCGCCACCAGCGGAAAGCTGATGTTCATCGCCTTCTATGCTGATTGTCACCACCAGGTCCGCCCTGTCACAGAAGGCCATCGCGTCGTGCTCACGTATAACCTCATGGTTGACGGTGACACCTCGAGGACGATCGGACCGGCCGGCGTCGATCAATTGGATATTGTGGCCCGGTCCATCCAGCGGTTCTTCGAGACTCCGCTCCCTCGCCGATGGGCCAACGAACCGCCGCGGGAGCCTCCGGATCGATTCGTGTACCTCCTGGACCATCAGTACACGCAGAGAGCTCTCGCCTGGGGTCGCCTCAAGAACGCCGACGCCGTGCGGGCTGCGGCGCGGCGTGACGTCGCCCGGCGACTGGATTGCGAAATCGTGCTCGCCCTTGCCGACGTGCACGAAAGCTGGTCCTGTGAGGACGAAGACCTCAGGTACGGTCGCTATGGACGCCGCGGCCACTGGCACCGGGAACACGACGGAGACGAGGACGAGGCCCCGACCCTCGTCGAGCTTCTCGACTCCGACATCGAGCTCCGCCACTGGACTGGATCGGGGGAGGGGATCGAAGCGATCGCCGGCGCTGTCGATCGCGACGAGGTGTGCTACACGAAGCCCTCGGTGGAGCTCGAGCCCTTCGCGTCGGAGCACGAAGGGTACATGGGCAATTGGGGGAACACCGTCGACCGTTGGTACCATCGGGCCGTCGTCGTGCTCTGGCCACGCGCACGGATGTTCGTCATCCGAGCGAAGGCCTCTCCCGGCTGGGCGATCGGCGAGCTGACGAAGGCTTTCGAGGTCCGGGACGTCGAACAGGCCAGAGAGCTGGCCCGACAGCTCGTGCCGTTCTGGAGTCGGGTGGCGCCCCGCGAGGAGCGCCGCGACTTCTTCGTACGGACGCTGAGGGTCGCCGGCGGCGTGGAGAGCTCGGAAGTGGCGGCCTCCCTGCTCGAGCCGTTCACCTTCGAGCGCTTGACGCCGAGAGCGGCACCGCGGTTGGTTGCGCTCGCTGACCGGCACGGCCTCGAGTGGTGCACGACGATTCTTGGCGCGTGGACCGCGAAGGAACGGCGCGAGGTAGGGGAGCCCAAACGGGGGAGTGGCTGGTTTCGCTGCCAAACGTCTGCCGCGCGCTGTGCGCTGCTGGATCGCCCCAGGGACTCGAGCTGGCTGGCTGGCTCGTCACGAAGCAGTGGGCGCGTATTCGCGAGGACGTGACGCGGCTCCGCGAGGGCGCCAATCCGAAGCTCGTGCTCGACGCGCTTCTCCGCATGAGCAAGCCGCTCGTCGGACTGATCGAGAGCAGCCAGATCTCGAACAGCCCCGAGCTGCACGTCGAGATCATGCGCTTCTTGACAGCACCCGGCACCGAGTACCCAATTCGTGGCCTGATCCACCTGTTGCGCACGGCGCACGATACGCAGTCACGCGAGGTGTTGGGCGACCCGGACCTGGCGACGCTGCACGTGCATTGCACACAGACGCTCACGACTCGATTAGGGATGCCGGCCCGCGAGAAAGATGACTGGTCGATCTCCACGCCAAGCCGGTGTCGTTGCCGGCTGTGCGGAACGCTCGGCCGGTTTCTCGGTGCGCGGGATCAGGTGCGATTCGAGTGGCCGCTCGCCAAGGACCAGCGCGCCCACGTGCATGGGATTGTCGACGCCCACGATCTGCCCGTGAGCCATGTTACGCGGCGCACCGGCCGTCCATATACCCTGGTCCTGGTGAAGACGGATGCGCTGTTCGAGCGCGACGCGACAGAGCGCCAGCTCTGGAAGAGCGAACTGCACTGGCTGAATATGACGGCCCGGGCGTTTGAGGCGCGGCTGCCAGGCTCTTCAGCAGGTGCTCAATCGTGATTGAGCTCGTCGTTCTCGGCCATATCCGCCCGCATCGCTATGAAGCCGATCCGGTTCGCCGTCTTCCAACCGCGGTCGGTTCGTCAGCATCCGGCGACGGCGGCACCGGGATCAGGACCTCCGCTGGGTGTGCTCTTCGAGGTGCACGGGTTCCCGAGGTTTTGAGCATGGTTCCGACGCGGACTCGAGGCGAAGGAAGGGTGTGTTGCCCGCAGACAACTCACGTAGCCAAGGAAACCCTTAAAAATAAAGCACCGAAATGGGCGGAGAGGGTGAAGACTTCCACCCACGCGGCCTGCCCAGCTATGTGTTGAGTAAGATATTGATTTTAAAGGACTTATTGGCGGAGAGGGTG
>JACQVC010000428.1 GCA_016209995.1 Gemmatimonadota bacterium | reverse complement strand
TCCATGACTACCGCGACCCAAGACAATCGCTTACTCGACTACCTGTCCTTGTTCACGTCGTTCGGGACCGTCGTCTGCTGCGCCCTGCCCTCGTTGCTGGTCGTGGTGGGACTGGGGGCCACGGTGGCGTCCGTGCTGGGCGCGATGCCCTGGCTGATCACCTTGTCGCAGCACAAGATCTGGGTCTTTGCCGTGTCGGGCGGGCTCATCGCCGGCAATTTCCTGTACGTGTACGCGCTGGCCCCCCGCTTGAAGGCCAGTGGAGAGGTACAGGTCTGCGCGGTCGACGCGCCAAGCGCGTGCGACACGGCGAGCCGGGTCAGCCGGACGCTGCTGTGGATCTCGGCCGGGATCTATCTCATCGGGTTCTTCGTCGCCTATCTCTTGTTGCCCATCGTGCTTTTGTTGGAAAACATCTGGTCGTAGGAGGTTCAAACCATGAAACGATTGTTGCTCAGCGGTGTCGTCCTTTTGGCGTTCGCGGTGCCGTCACAGGCGCAAATACGGGATCTGACCGTTCGCGTGGACGGCCTGACCTGCCCGTTCTGCGCCTACGGGTTGGAAAAGCGGCTCTCCCGCATCGACGAAGTTGCCGACGTGTCCGTGGATCAGCCCAAGGGGCTGGCCGTCGTGACGGTGAAGCCGGGCCGAGTCCCCGATTTTCACCAGATGCGGCAGGCCATTCTCGACAGCGGGTTTACACCCAGGGCCTTCAACGTGACCGCCACCGGCCGCATTGAGACCTGGAACGGCCGTCTGACGCTCGTGGTCCCCGAGAACGAACGGTTCCTCCTCACGGACGAGGCGCGCCTGTTGGGTGCCGTTGTGGGCACGCCACAACCGGTCACGGTCACGGGCGTCGCGGCCCCCTCGCCGGAAGAGGGTGACCGACACCACCAGCACCCGTTCACGATCGCCGTGGCCCGCGTGGATGGCGTACAGTAACGTGTGCAGTCACCACCACCCCGCGCGGGCACGATGACTTGAGGAGATCGGCTTGCTATGTCCGCACAAGCCCGCCGCCTCACCGAGTCCCTAAACCAGTGCAAGACGACGATCCGGACGGCCCGCGAGAAGGAGTGCCCTGTCATCGAAACGCTGGATCGCGCTGGTCCCCACGTTCCGACACGTCCGGGTTCAGGTTGAGACAGGCCTTACGCGGCGCAGCACGACAATTTCTTCACGTCTTTCGTGAAGGTCTGCGCGGCGAGTTTGATGCCTTCCGCCAGCGTGAGATAGGGATGGAAGGCCGCGGCCAGATCGTCAACGCTGATGCCGTGCTTGATCGCCAGCGTCGGCTCCTCGATCATCTCGCCCGCCTCGGAGCCCAGGACGTGGGCGCCCACGAGCCGGTGCGTGCGCGCGTCCGCCACCAGCTTGATGAAGCCGCGCGTCTCACGCGCCGCCAGCGCCCGCGGGACGTAGGAGAGCGGTAGCTTCGACACCATTACATCGACGCCGTTCCTTCGCGCCTCCTCTTCGGTCACCCCAACCGACGCCACCTGGGGGTCCGTGAACGTCACCCGCGGCAATGCAGACAAGTCGTATCGGCGTGAGTGGCCGTTGAGCGCATTGTCGACGGCGAGGTGGCCGCCGTAGGCCGCAACGTAGACGAACATGGGATCACCGACCACGTCGCCAGCGGCGTACACCGCCGGCCGCGACGTTTGTAGATATTCATCGACGCAGATTTCGCCCTTCTTCCCGAGCTCGATACCCGCCCCCTCAAGTCCAAAGCCGCGTGTGTTGGCGCGCCGACCCGTCGCGACGAGCAACTGCGCGGCTGTGAGTATCTCTGCACGTCCGTCGGTGGTGGCCTCCACTCTGTACCCGGTACCATCGCGGCTGACGCGATGAATCGACGCTCCGGTGCGAACGTCGAGCCCTTCCTCGCGCAGATAGTCGGCCAGCGCCGCACCAATCTCACCGTCCTCCGCGGGCACGAGCGACGCCATCAACTCGAGGGCCGTCACACGCGTGCCGAGCCGCGCATAGAACTGGGCAATTTCGAGACCGACCGCGCTGCCACCGATGACGATCAACGAGTCCGGGCGCGCCGTGAGGGCCAGCGCGTCGGTACTCGTCAAGTAGCCGGCCTCGGCCAGGCCGGCGATCGGCGGCGCCCATGGCGCCGCGCCCGTGGTCACGATGAGGCGTCCCGGGTTCAGAACCTCGCCGCCGACGGAGAGCGACAAGTCCGGATTGATGGCGCCGCGACCTTGCCGCAGGGTGACGCTGGGATAGGCCGCGAGCACGTCCCAGTATTTTTCCTGGCGCATGGCGGTCACGAGCGCGTCCTTCTGCGCCATGACCGCTTGAAAGTCCGGCGCCTGGACGGCGGTGCGCACGCCCTCGAACGGATGGTGGGCGGCGCGGTGCCGAACCTCCGCGGCGCGGATCAACGTCTTTGAGGGCACGCATCCGACGTTGACGCACGTGCCGCCGAGCGTGCCGCCCTCGATGAGCGTCACGCGGGCGCCGAGCTCCGCGGCACGAATCGAGGCCGCGAACCCGGCCGAGCCGCCACCGAGCACGACGATGTCCGGTGTCCGGCCGGAGGACACGTACGGGGCATCGGCGCGCTTATCGGGAGAGCTGGCATCCACGCGATCGACGTCGGGCACGCCAGCCAGCGCGGGCTGGATCGTCACCGCGCACTGATCGCACGTCATGCCCTCAATGGCCAGCGCCACTGTGCCTTGTTCCATGTCCTTGACGCTCCTCCTCGCTGCGCCTCCCAGACCAACTCGACACACTGCACCAGTCGCGGCGCGCTCGGTGACCTGCTCAACGCGACCATCGTTCTCTTCCATCTTCAGAGCCGCTGGAGCAAATCGGCGATCCAGGACGGGAACACGCGGAAGAGGAGCGCGACGATGACCACAAGCGTCGCCAGGATGAGGATGACCTGGGTCGTCCGCCGGCCGACGAACCGGCAGCCTGCTGTCTGGCAGCGGCGCTCATGGCTCCAGTACGCCCCGTAGGCGCCCGCCAGTCCCACGACGCCCAGCGGTAGCGTGACCCACTCAAGCCGCATCATCGTCATCATCAGTCCCGCCCCGGCAATCCCGGTCGCGATCAGCGCCAGCGGCAGAATGCAGCAACTGGCCGCCAGGAGGGCCGCCACGACTCCCGTCACGCCCGGCAAGCGATCGCTGTTCAACGGAACACCCGCCATGTCACTCCTCCGTCACGCGCGAAGGTGACGACGCGTCGGCCGGGCCCTCAAGCCGCGCGGGAAAGCCGATCGCGCTGACTTGTTCCACCATCTCTGCCGGATCGACGAGATCCGGGCGGAACTGCACGACGACGCGCTGCCCGTCGATCGACACCTCGGCCTTCTCTACGCCGTCGAGCTCGGTCAAGACCTGGCGCACGGCCAGGGCACATCCCGCTCAGGTCATCTTGTCGACGTGCAGCGCGACGCGCTTGGTCTGTGCGATCGCCTGTTCGACCGGCTGCCTGGCGGGCGGCGCCGTTCCGCACGCCCCGACCAAACACGTCACGCCGGCAAGCGCCAACGCTGCCGCAACGTCCCGCTTCACCATGATGCGTCTCTCCTTAAGCAGGATCGCGAGGTCGCTTCGGGTCGTGTGTCTGGCAGTCCGACACGCCGAACGTCCTCCCCAATCCCAGTCTGGCGTCTGAACTCGACTCCAGAGTCAAGCAGTTTTTTTGGCCCTGGTCGGACGCGGCTCCCGACCTGCGGTGGGAGTCAAGATCCCCAGTTTTACAGGGCAGAGGTGCCGCTGCGGCCTGAGGTTGATGCCTTGGAGCCAGACGGCGGAATCGCGTCTACCCGACGAGCAAGCCACCCAGGCCCGCGACCAGCGCGACCGCCAGGGCCAGCAGACCGGCCACCTTCCAATTCGTCGACCGGGCGATCGTGACGAGCGAAGGAAGGTTGACCGCCGGGCCGGCAAACAGCACCGCGGCCGCGACGCCCGCGGGTGCGCCCACCCCAATCAGCGTCAGGGCCAGCGGGATCTCGAAGAACGTGGGGAGGGCGAGGGGCACCGCCACAATCGACGCGAGCAACACGGCCGACGTGCTGACCGTCTGGGACGCAAACACGTCGAGTGGCAGGCGCTCGGCCAACCAGAACGAGGCGACGACGCCTGCGAAAATGAGGGGGACGGTGCGCGTCGTCACGTGGAGGCACGAGGCCAGGAAGCCGGACCACCCACGGGATGTGGGGCACGCGAACTGGACACCAGGCATCGCAGCCGCCTCCGGTGTCACCCGGCTGCCAAGCCGCGCGACGAGTGGAGCCACCAGAAACACGGCGGCTAGCGCCATCGCCAACCGTGAGGTGGCGATTCGACCCGGGAACAGCATGAAGGTGAGGAGGAGCGCGGCCGGATTGAGCGACGGGGCCGCCAGCGCCACGCCGAGCGACGGCGCGAGCCGTGCCGAGCGTTCGTAGACGGCCGAAAAGACGGGCGCGACGCAGCACGAACACAGCATCAACGGCGCGCCCGCGACTCCCGCGATGACTTGTTCGCGGACCGGCTCGCGACCAAAGGCCTGCACCAGCCACCGGGGGGACACGAACGTGCGAACGGCCGCGGCGATGAGCACGCCAAACACCAGGGCCGGCGCCACGATCGCGAGATACCTGATCGATCGTGCGAGGGTGCCGACCAGAGAGGACGCGTCCTGGCCCAGCGCGAGGTCCGTGTCCAACCGGAGTATCCCGGTGCGCCTCACGTCCGCCAGCACCGTCAGCGCTGCGCCGCCCTTGTAGGCGACCAGCGCTCCAATCAACACGAGCAGGACCGCGACCGAGTACATCACCTGTCGGCGGTAGCTGGACGCGAACCCTGGTGCGGACTCTTCTACGGGCATATCTGACACCTCGCCGTTCCCGACGGCGCGCGGTGCCTATTGTCCCAGATTCCGACGCCGCCGTCTTGCGAAACACGCGGTTTCTGTGAGATCGCCCACGCTTGCGGCCATTCTACGACGCATGCGTCCCTTTCATCACGTGGCAAATCCGTCACGTGCCGAAAGGCGCGGCCAGCACCAGACTCGAGCCGTATCGGCCCTGGTTTCTCGGCCTGACCGCGATGCTCCTCGGCGCGGCGTTCGTCGGCACGTATCGTCGGCAGCCCGCCGCGTGCGCCGACGGCAGCTGCGCTCCTGCCTCGAGGCGAACCGCCAGGATTGTGCTGTGGATCGCGGCTGTGGTGGTGGCAGTCATCGCGACGTTTCCGTCTTGGGTGACCTGGCTCGCCTAACGAGTTCTACCACGGTCGAGGAGGATGTGACATCTGGAAGGGGCGCGCTACTTGATCCCAAAAGCGTCGATCATGCCTTTGTAGCCCCCGTCTTTGATCATCCGGCCTTCCATCGCGAACTGCCCGGGAACGGCGGTCAACCCGATCCCTTCAACGAAGCGGTTCATGAAGTTATAGAGACAACAGATCTGAACCGCGTCGTACAACGCCCGTTCGGTCCAGCCGGCGGCATAGACGGCGTCGGCGTCGGCCTGCGTCATCTTCGTGGGCGACTGCGTCAGCTTGCGCAGATAGCTCAAAACCGGCCGCATCTTGGGAGAGACCGATGCCTGTGAGGCATCCCTCAGCAGATCGGCGATGAGCGGCTCCGGGACACCGAACTGCGCCGCAGCCGCGGTGTGCGCGCCCTGACAGTATTGGCAGGCGTTGATGCCCGACACATAAGCGGCCATCATTTCCCGCTCGGCCACGGTGAACGGCGACTCCCCTCGCAGCAGAGCTTCGTGGTACTCGATCAGCGGCTTTCCCGTCCCGGTGTTGAACTTGCCCAACACGTGGGGCACTTTATCCTCGGGTCCTACCGATGGTAGAAAGGGCATCTGTTAAGTCCTTCCCCTCCAAAGGCCGGCGCAGTCGTACGAACGCACCGCCACGCAAGAGCATACAGCGTGGGAACGCCCCTCGCGACACGGGGGGAAATATCGCGCGTGGGTACTGTAATCCAGCTCACTGTTCTCGTAGATCGTCATAATCGGGATCTCGATGAGCCATAGCCGCTCTCGTCCGCGAATGTCCATGGGATTCTCCCGGCGCGCGGCAGGCGTGGCCAGCCAGCGTCAGATCGACCCCTTTCGTCGCCACAGATACCGCTCGATCAGATGGTCGAGCGATAGCGGGCCCGGCCCACGAGAAAGCAGAAAGACGAGGGCCGTCGCCCAGAACAGATGGTCCGGCCAGGCCTGCGGGTAAACGAACGTCTGAATCACCGCGATCATGCCCAGCAGCGGTAGCGTCGCGACGCGGGTGCCCAGGCCGAGGAACAGGAGCAGGGGGAACGTCAACTCGTTGACCATGGCCATGCGCGCCGCCAGCGTCGGGTCGAGCAGCGGGACGTGATATACGTCCTCGAACAGCTTGACGGCGAACTCAAAAGACCGGTACTTGAGGAGCCCGGCGTTGAAGAAGACCGAGCCGACGCCAATCCGCAACCCGAGCTGGATGATGGAGAGCGGGAACCCGGCCAGCCATTGGCGGACGGCCTCAAACGAGGCCCGCGCCTCGGATACGCGGATGGCGCGAGCATCCACGGACATCACGATTCACCTCCCGTGCGGGCCCGCCGAATCCCGGTGACGGCTCCCTCCGCCACGAGCGTGGCCAATGAGAGACCCGGGGCGAACACGGCATTGGCCGCGAGCGCGCCTTCCGCGGCGTCGCCCACCGGGCGACCCTCGGCGACGGCGCGGCGAAACATGAACTCGACGGCATCCAGACGGGTGAGGTGAAACGCGCCGCGGGCGCCGCGGATTTCCATCCGCACCTCCTCGGGCGCGAACGCGAGCTCGTTGGGGGCCGAGTCGGTGAGATAGAGCTGCAGCAGGGCGTCCACCGGCCACGGCGCCTCGATATACCGCAGGCCGGGCTGCACGGTGAGCACCGAGTCCGCCAGATCGTCGAGATCGATGTGGGACATCGCCTGGATCGTCAGCGGGGGCCTGTCGACCGCAACCGACACCTGGCCGACGCGCCATTCGAGCTCGGCGAACGCACCGAGGTACGGCACGCGCTCGGCCGCGGGGCGGGAGGCCAGGAACCGCGGAAACTCGTCGCCGTATTCCGCGATGCAGGGCTTCCGCGGCGGGTGGTCGCGCACGAAGTGCCGGGCGGCCTCGGTGGTGAACGCCGATCCCACCAGCCAGACGGTGGCCGGAAACTTCCCGAGGAGCGCCGTCACCAGGCTGGTCTCGTAATGGCGCCGATGGATGGCGAGACGCTGCCGCGCGTCGCGGCCGCCGACCAGCAGCGGGGCTACTCCGGTCGGGTCGCCGGCGACGACCGCCCGGCGGATCTGGGCCTGGACCTCAGCGAGCAGCGGCACGGGGCCTCTCGGTCGCCGCCGCGCCGGCCGCGACCTGGTCCGCCCGCGCGGCCTGGCCTCGCAACGTCGCAAACGGCGGAATGTCGTTGTCCCATTCGATGATCGTCGGCTTCGGTCCGAAACGGCGCACGGCGTACGCGTAGAGATCCCACACCGGCTCGGCGACGACCGTCGCATGCGTGTCGACCAGCAGATCCGCGCCGGGAGTGGCCTCGTCCGCCTCGGGCGTGAAGCCACCCAGATGCAGTTCGGCAATCGCCCCGGCCGGCAGGCCGTCGAGATACCGGTAGGGGTCGTAGCCCATGTTGTGGCCAGACAAGAACACATTGCTGACGTCACACAACAACTGGCAGCCGGTCCGGCGCACCAGCTCGCCGAGAAACTGCACCTCGGTCATCGTCGAGGAGCCAAAGCCCAGATAGCTCGACGGGTTCTCGACCAGGTACGGCCGGCCCAGCCCCTCCTGCACTTCCTCGAGATGCCGCGTCAACAGCTGCAGCGTTTCCTCGTCGTACGGCAGCGGCAACAGGTCGTTGAGGTAGGCCCCCTCATGCGTCGACCAGGCGAGATGGCCCGACACGAGCACCGGATCCACGGCATCGACGAGGGCGCGTACCCGTTTCACGTGCGCGCGATCGATGCCTCCCACGCTCCCGATCGAAATGCCGACGGTGTGCACCGACAGAGGATAGTGCGGTGCCAGCTCGAGCAGGAGCTCGGTCGCATGGGGGTTGGCGAGAACATTTTCGGGATGAATCTCGAACCAGGGAATCGAAGGTCGGGTGGCCACGACCTCCGCGAGATGCGGAAGCCTGAGACCCACGCCCGCGCCGTCCGGCATCCGGCGATTCAGTCTCATGACGTGGCCACCCTCCGATTGTCCATCGATCCAACGAGTCAGGCCGCCGCTCGCGGCTTCCTGGGTCTCTACCTCGGAGTCTTGCTCGCGCCCACGATCCGGTCGCAGTAGCCGGCCGGCACGTAGATCCACGCCTTCGGGTCGGCGTTGAGCTTCGACGTGCCGCCACAGGAGTTGTTGCCGGTCGATGCGCAATCGTTGCTGCCCGCCTTGGCGATGCCGTAACACTTCTCCGCTTTCCAGTTGGTGGGCGCCGGCACCGGCTTCTGGGCCACCAGGATGGCGGGCGCGAACACCGCGGCCGCAAGCGCCGACGCGATGGCAAGACGTGTGTCCATGAAATCCTCCTTACAGACTGACGGTTGTTGGCGGAAGGCCGGCCTCAGCGACTCTTCAGGATGTATGTCTCAGCCGGTGCCATCATGTTACTCATACCACTCGACCGACGCCGGTCGGCCCCAGGTTTGTGTGAGCTGTTTCACAGAGTCCAGCTCGGCTGCCCCCCCGGTCGCGCCTCGGCGTCGCTCGCCCGTCAAGGGCGGCGGTCAGTTGTTGGCGTGCTCGGACATCGAACCCACGCCGGGGGAATCTGACGGTCCGCGGTGTTGGGGCATTCACCGACTCAAGAATTTCGGACGCGGTACACCTCTCGGCTCTCGCAGACATTGTGATCTCCTGTTGAGCTGCTGCTCAAGGCCGACCCCGGCGCCGGCTTCACCCTCGACCCTCGACGGCGAAGCGATGATTGAGGTTGTAGGTGACCGACCCGCCGAGCGCGTAGTTGCCAAAGTCGAAGTCGGACACCTTGTCGGCCTTGCTGAAGAGGATGCCACCGCCAGGGAACGCCGCGATTTCGATGCGGCTCGAGCTGGGCGTCGGCTCCTGCGCGAGCGCGCTCCGCGCCGAGAAGACCCCGGCCAGGATGATGAGTGCGAGAGTCCAGACGTCGCATGATGGAATCTCCCTTACGCGTGATTGAGCAAGCCTTCTGAGCAGAGGGAGGACCGCATGAGAGCGAGCAGTTGGATCGGCAGTGCCCTGGCGGTCGGATTACTCGGCAGCATGGCCCAGGGGCAGTCCGCGGACGAGACGATTCATGTCGTCTTGCCTTGCGATGCCATCCCCGCCATTGACGCGCCCAGGTTCGAGCCCGTTAGAACAGCCAGATTGCTTGCGGATGACGAACTCGTGATCGGCCTGGTCGGCGAGAACGACGCGCGGGCGTACTCCACCTGGGAACTCGACCAGCACGAAATCGTCAACGACGTGTTCGAGGGTCGGCCTGTTGCCGTCACATGGTGACCGCTGTGCGGCACTGGCATCGTGTATGCCAGACAGGTCGGTGGGCAGACCCTGACGTTCGGCGTGTCTGGCATGCTCTACCGTGACGCGCTCGTCATGTACGATCGCCAGACTGGAACCCTGTGGTCCCAGGTTGACGGACGCGGCATCCAGGGCGCCTTGGCCGGCGCCCGGCTCGAGCCGCTCCCCTCCATTCACGCGACCTGGAAGGAGTGGAGGGCTACGTATCCCACGAGCCGCAGGAACGCGTGGCCGGGCTCTGAGCGCCTCGGGGTGAGAGCCAGCGCCAACTCAGGCGCACATCGATTGGCTTAGAACGAGACCGCCCACGCCGGGATCCAGCGTAGTGCCCATCCTTCCAAGATCTTGTCGCCCCCGCTGAGCACCGCCACGCCCAGGATCAAGAGCATCCACCCGAGCATCTTTTTTCCCTGCCTGGATCCGGCGAGCAGACCGGCCCGCCACCGTGACAACACCGTTGTCGAAACGAACCCGGCCAAGAGCAGCACCGAGGCCGTGCCAGCGCCAAACGCGAACATGACGAGGAAGGCCATCGCCAGGCTCTGCCCCAGCGACGCGAGGGTGATGGCCGCACCCAGGGTTGGACCGACACAGGGCAGCCACACGAGACCCAGCAACGCGCCTACGCCGAACTGGCCCACGCTCGAGACACCACGATCGGCGCCTGCGCCGACGCGCAGACGGCCCGTGAGTTGTGAGAGCTGCAGTGCGAGCCACTGATTGAGCGACCCGACGAGCAACATCACGGCCACAACGACCAGGACGCCGGCGGCCACGTACCGGAACAGCTCAGGGTCCAGCCCCAGATTCAACACGAGCAACATCAGCAGGGTGCCGGCCGCTGCAAAGGCGGCGCTCAAGCCCGCGGCCAGGAACCACGGCCCCGATCGGCCGCTGGTGGCGGCCGACGAAACGACCACCGGCACCAGCGGCCAGACGCAGGGAGACAGGACGCCGAGCACTCCCGCCAACCAGGCCAACGGAAGGGACGCCAGTTCCAGGTTCATCGTCGGCGGGCCCCCTCCGTCAACGCCGCGACAATGACGTCGGGGCGGGTCTCCGCCACGCTGTACCACAGCTGCTGTGGACCCCGAAACAGAATCAAGGTGGACTGCCGCGGCGCCCGGAACTGCCGGACCCACTGCTTGTCAGTGTCGAAGTTGATTTCGAGGATGTGCAGCTTGACGTCCGGGTGTTCCTGTCGATACGCACTCAGAATCTTCTGCTGCTCTGCGCACGTGGGGCACCAGGAGGCGAAGACGTCGAGCAGGACGAGCTCTCCCTGTGCTTGCAGGGCTGCGAAGCGCTCGGGGGAAAAGGGTTCCTTCTTCAGATCTGCGGCCGACGACGAGGTGGCCGCTGCCAACACGAACACCAGCGCGAGTACGATTCGTCTCATTGAGAAGCCTCCGTTGCTTGGGACCAACACGTGACGGGTTACGCCAGACCGCACGCCTACAGGTCGGTCCTGGAAGCAGGCGATCTGTTACGACGAAACACCATCGCTGTGAGGCACGTCACACCTTGGGGTATCCGCATGGGCATCCGAAAGCGCTTCGCTATGACGTCCTTTTTCATGTTGGTGCCTCTGGCGTACAGCGTTCTGTTTTCCCTTGCATGGTTGTTGGGTGCCGATCTGCTCGATCATCGAACGGACGGCGATCGCGTCACGTTCTATAGCCGCACAGCGGCGGCGTCGCTTGTGGGTGGCGTGACCGGCGCCCTCGTTGCCCGTTTCCTCGCGTCACAGGTGGAACCGAATGTGCTTCTGGCCGCCGCGGCCGGCTCGCTCATCCTTGCCGTGCTCGTCATGGCGCTGGCGCAGCGTCGCTGCCAGAGGCGGTACAGCGGAGGCCAGGCGCGGCCGCCGGTCGTCGCGCAGCCTCTGAAGTCCCTGTCGCGCGAGCCCTATTTTCGAGTGTTGTTGGCGGTGGGGGCATTGGCGGCACTCGTCGGCGTGCTCGTGGAATTTCAGTTCTACGTCGCGGCATCCGGCTCGAGCAGCACGACGCGCGAGAGCACGTTGTTTTTTGCGAACTTGTACCTCCTCTTGAGTGTTCTGGCGTTGTTCGTTCAACTCCTCGTCACGCCGAGGCTGCAGCGGTGGGTCGGCGTGGGAGGCGCACTGCTCGTGCTGCCGGGAGCGCTCGCGCTCCTGGCGCCGGTCGCGATCATGAACGCATCACCGGCACTGCGCTCGGCACTGCGCCTGACTGAAGGCGGCCTGAAGTCGTCTGTTCATCGTGCGAGTTGGGAGCAGGCATTTCTCCCGCTCAGTGGCCACAGGCGCGCCGCCGCGAAGCTCCTGATCGATGGGGCCGCAGCTCGCATCGCCGAAGGCACGGCGGCGCTGGTGTTGTATGCATGGCTGACGCTGATGGTCGGCCCACGGGATCTCACAAGTCAGGATTCAGCGTGGATCACCTATGCCTTACTCGCCTCGTCGCTGACATGGGTGCTGCTGACCGTCCGCATGGCCCGCATGCGATCCTCGGCCGGCTCATCGACGGCAACCCCTTCCGCTGACGCCTGGCTCGAGGTTCACTCGTCCGACGCCTGTCCGATCGTGGCCGCTCTCGGCGACGATGTTCAGACTCTGGAAGCAGCCTGACCGCGCTCGATGCTGGCGGTGACCGCCTGGGCTTTACTTGGCATGTGTCATCGGGAACAATCGTTCACGCCCCGAAAGGAAATCACAGCGGCCTGGCCCTAGCAGCCCGTGGCGAAGGTCTCTCACGGGCTGCTAAGGACAAACGAGACGAGTCCTTCTCGTAAAGGACTACTGC
>JACQVC010000414.1 GCA_016209995.1 Gemmatimonadota bacterium | reverse complement strand
TCTCATTATCCGACTGACCATTCACATCACGATCACGCCGAATGGTGATGTGGCGACCGAGTTCGGGGAAGCGTACGAGGAGTGTGGCACGGGGGTAGCGGCGGCACGCCTTCGCCCTGAGATTCGGTCAGCGGTTAGGGACGAGTCGTGCGACTCTGGCGCTGGTCAATCGATGAGCAAAGAAACCGACATCCGGCTCGAGCAGATCACCTTGCGCGAGATCCGGCTCCCGCTGAAGGAGCCGTTCCGCATCTCCTCGGGTGTGTCTCACGAGCGGCGCATCCTGTTGCTGCATCTGCGGGACGCGGACGGCGTGGAGATGTGGAGCGAATGCGTAGCGGGCGGATTTCCCAACTACAGCCCGGAGACCATCGACACCGCGTGGCTGGTGATTCGCGAGTACGTGGCGCCGCGTGTGCTGGGCAAGCCGTTCGCGGAGCAGGCCGCTCTGCACGCGGAGCTGAACCGTGGTTTCCGCGGGCACTTCATGGCCAAGGCGGCGGTCGAGATGGGGGCGTGGGCGCTCGTTGCGGAGCGCCAGCTCACCTCACTCGCGCGCTTGCTCGGCGGCACGCGCGACTGCATTCCGGTGGGCATCTCGTTGGGGATCCAGGAGAGCCCGGCCGCGCTGGTGCAGAAGGCGCAGGAGGCCCGCGCCCGAGGCTACCGGCGGATCAAGATGAAGATCGAGCCGGGCGCGGACGTCGAGTACGTGCGCCCCGTGCGCGAGGCGCTGGGTCCGGACGCGCCCCTGACCGTGGACGCGAACTGCGCGTACGCGCTCGACGACATCAACGTCTTCCTCAAGCTCGACGAGCTGGGGCTCATACTCATCGAGCAGCCGCTGCCGGCGGATGACCTGGTGCGCCACGCCGAGCTGCAGCGGCGGCTGCGCACCCCGCTCTGCCTGGACGAATCGATCACGGGGCCGGAGCGCGCCGAGGACATGATCGCGCTGGGCAGCGCGCGTATCATCAACATCAAGCCCGGGCGAGTCGGCGGCTTCACCTCGTCCCGGGAGATCCATGATCTCTGCGCCGGCCACGGGATCCCGGTGTGGTGCGGCGGTATGCTGGAGAGCGGGGTCGGCCGGGCGTACAACGTGGCGCTGGCCTCGCTGCCGAACTTCACGATCCCGGGCGATCTCTCGCCCAGCGCGCGCTACTGGGCCCGTGACATTGTCGAGCCCGAGTGGACGATGGATGCGCAGGGGATGGTCAGCGTGCCGCTGGACGGGCCCGGGATCGGCGTGCGCCCCGACGTCGACTTCATCGACACGCTGACCGTCCGGTCGGAGACGCTGCGCGCTGCACGCGGCTGACGGCGGCTGACCGCGCTCGGTGAGGTTGGGAAGTGGCCCTTCTGAGTGGCGGTCACCACCGACGGCAGGTTCGAGCATCGAATCCATGAGTGACCACGGCAGGCTCGCCACTCGCACGATCGGTGCGCTCCTCCTCGCCCTGGTGGTCGTTCCATGGTATCGGCTCGTAGGCGTGCGAGGGACGAGCCCCCCCAGCCCCGCCGTGGAACAGACGCTGCGCCTGACTCCCACGTATCTCGTAACCGTGTGGGTGGGGTGCGCCCTCACGCTGGTCGGCGCCGCTCTTATCGGCCGGTTGCTGCCGCGCGGCGTGCTGCCATCCGCATGGGGCCGCGTCGAGCGCTGGCTGGCTTCCGTCAGGGCTGGGCGACTGGGGTTCGCGCTCGGCCTCCTGTCGGCGTGCCTCGGCCTCGCCTTCAGCACATGGGTTCTGGAGCGCAAGCCGGCTCTACTGGACGGTGTGGTCCAGCTCGTCCAGGCCCGCTATCTGGCCGCCGGGATGCTGGCCGGGCCTGCGCTCGAGTACCCGGAATTCTGGCAGTTCCAGTTCATGGTCAACACGAATGAGGGCTGGACATCCCAGTACCCGCCGGGCTTCGCCGCGCTCCTGGCTTTGAGTTTCCGGTTCGGGTTGCCGTGGCTGGTGGGGCCTTTGCTCCTCGGAGTCCTGGTGTGGCTGACAGCGTCGATCGCGGAGCGACTCTTTCCCGATGATGCGACGGTAGCGCGAGTGGGAGCTGGACTCGTCGCCGTGAGCCCGTTCCTCCTGTTCCACGCCGGGGCATACATGAACCACGTCCTGGCCGCGGTGCTGCTGGCGGGCGCGGTCCTCGCCTCTCTGCGAGCGGTGCGCGGGTCCTGGTCGTGGTCGCTGGTAGCGGGTGCCGCCGTGGGTTGGGCGATCGCCACGCGCCCGTACACAGGGGTTGTGCTGGGGTTCTTCGCTACGGTAGTCGTGTGGTTCGGCGCTCCGGGACGCCAGGGGTTCACGATCCGCGAGTGGAGCACCCGCCTCTCCGGCGTGATCGCAGGCGCCAGCCCATTCGTAGTCGGGCTCCTGGCTTACAACGCGAGTCTCTTCGGCCATCCCCTTCGCTTCGGGTACGTGGCGGCCGAGGGGGCGGGGCACGGGTTGGGCTTCCACACGGACCCGTGGGGAGATCCTTACGGTCCTCTGGCAGCCCTTGGCTACACGTCGGCAGACTTGCTGGGTCTCAGCACCGAGCTCCTACAGACTCCTGTACCCGTCGTCATCGTCGTCGCAGTCTATCTCCTCTTGGCGGGACGTCTGGCTCATGGCGCGATGCTGGCCGGCGCCTGGGCGCTGTTCCCTGTGGCCGCGAACATCTTCTACTGGCACCATGACCTCTTCATGGGTCCTCGGCTGCTGTACGAGGCGGCTCCCGGTTGGTGCCTGCTGGTCGCGGCGGCTGGAGTGGGCCTCGTGCGGGATCTTCCGGGAAAGAGCCGCGTCGGCGGCCTGCTGACTCGGGTGGCATCCCGGCAGGGCGTGGCCGCGGTCTTCGTGCTGGCGCTGCTCGTCGCCGTGATCTACTCGACGCCGCGTAAGCTCGGAAGCTACAGGAGCACCGTGGAACGTTCCGGCATGAACCTGGAAGCGCCCACCGTAGATCGGCCGTCCCTGGTATTCGTGCACGGAAGCTGGGAGAATCGCCTGGGTGCCCGTCTTGCGGCCACGGGAATGAGAGTGGACTCCATTCGAGCGGCGCTCCGGCACAACTCGACTTGCTGGGTCGAGATATTCGTGAGTCGACTCGAGGCGCGGAGCGGAGGAGTTGGTGGGGAAACGCCGGATCAGCCGTCCGCGTCGGAGCTGGATTTCGAGGGCTCGACCGACACTCCGTTGCGCGAGCTGCCGATGCCTTCCGGCTCCGTGATCCGCTCCTACGAAGACGAGGTGCTCACGCCGGCGTGCGAGCGGCAGGCCACATCCGACTTCGACGGGGTCGTGTCGCTGCCGCCGCTGCTCTGGCAGGGCGACCTGCCGGGCCTCGGGACCGACGGCGCCCTCTTCGTACACGACCACGGTCCCGAGAGGAACACCCGCCTGCTGGAACGCTTCCCAGATCGAGAGCCCATGGTTCTGGCCCGCCGAGGCGATGACGTGCGGCTACTCTCTTACGATCGAGGCATGGCGGACCTCTGGTCCGTCGCCGGCCCGCCGAGGCAGTGATCCCCGAAGTACGTCCGGAACCTGGGTCACAGCCGACGACCGGGCGTGGCCCGGGACAAGTTGTCCCACCAGGAGACGAACGGTCCGCGCGCAAGCGCACCGTTCGACGAGCCACGGCGTGGTTTTTCCGCGACTGGCAGGGCACAGAACGTGCACCATGGGACAGAGGAGGTTCCCCGGATCGGAGTCCGGGGCAAGCCTGCCAGAGAGGAGAAGAGAATATGGCTGCACGCATTCTGGTCGCATCGGATGGCTCGCCCGCGTCATTGGGCGCGCTGCGAATGGCCCGTGCGTTCTCGGACCGCAAGGCCGGCACGCGGGTGCTGGTGGTTTCCGCGCTCGAGCCGTTGGCGGTGTACGATGCCGGATTGGGGACAACGGTCGGTATCGACGTCGAGGTAGCGAGCCGAGACTCGAGGATGGAGCACGTCGAGAAGCAAGTACGCGATATAGCGGGTCCGAATCACGATTGGAAGGTGGAGGTCGTATACGGGGTGCCGCCGCGCGCGATCGCTCGTCACGCGCTGGAGTGGAAGGCAGACTGGATCTTCCTGGGGCTGGGGAAGCACGGCCCGGTGGAGCGGATCTTCGGGAGCGAGACGGCGCTGCATGTGATTCGTGCGTCGCACGTCCCGGTCTTTGCGGCCGCACCGGAACTGAAGGAGCTACCTCGGCGCGCACTCGTCGCCGTGGATTTCAGCCCGTTCAGCGAGGCCGCGATGAAGCTGGCGCCGGAGCTCCTGGCACCCGGCGGCGAGCTACACCTGGTGCACGTGATCACGGGGATCGAGAGGGACACGCCGATCGCGGAGCGCTGGCTGCTGGAATGCCGGACGAAGGCGCTCGAGGGTCTCGAGCGGCTGGCGGATGAGGTCACCGCCCGCGCCGGCGCGCCGGCGGTCAAGCTGCAGGTGCGGACGGGCGAACCGGGGGATGAGATCATGGCGCTGGGGGGCGAGATCGGCGCGGATCTGGTCACGGCGGGGAGCCACGGTCGCTCGTTCATCGGGCGACTGTTCCTGGGGAGCGTCTCGACGAGGCTGCTGCGGAAGACACAGGCGTCCATGCTGGTGGTGCCGCCGGCCACCGTAGCTGCCGAGCTGGTGCCCATGGCCGAGGCGGCAGCAGGCGGAATCCCGCGCGAAGAGTGGAGCGGTTGGCTGACGGAGTTCACGAATCGCAATTTCGCGCGGGCTACGGCGCTCGAGGTCGACGACGCGGACATCGGGGTGCAGGAGATAGAGAGGGATTACCTCCTGCTCGGCGCCGCCTACGATCACCGCGACGACCGCATCAACATCATGCTGGGCGAGCCCGGTAGCTCGGACGTTCATCTCACGCAAACGGTCGAGCATCCGGAGGCGGTCGAGATCCTCGCTGAGGAGTCCGGCAAGGATGCAGTGTTACGAGTCGGCAACCGGCGCGGGCAGACGCTCTTGAAGTTCGTAACGGCGTAGGCGCCGCTTCTGACTCGAGGCGGGCCATGACTCGCACCCGTGTGCTCATTCTGGGCGCGGCGGGCCGGGATTTCCACAACTTCAACGTGGTGTACCGGGACCGCGCCCAGTACGAGGTTGTTTCCTTCACCGCGCAGCAGATCCCTCACATCGCGGGCCGCCGCTACCCGTCCGAGCTGGCCGGCGCGCTGTACCCCGAGGGCATCCCGATCTTCCCCGAGGAGCAGCTGGAGGAGCTGATCCGCGAGCTGCGCGTGGACCGGTGTGTGCTGGCGTACTCGGACGTGTCTCACGAGGAGGTCATGCACCTGGCCAGCCGCACGAACGCGGCGGGTGCGGACTTCGAGCTGTTGGGCGTGCGGCGGACGATGCTCGAGGCGTCGCGCCCGGTGGTCGCCGTA
>JACQVC010000426.1 GCA_016209995.1 Gemmatimonadota bacterium | reverse complement strand
GACCCGTTCCAGCTCGCGCAGCGCATTGACGCCGGCTTGGGCTGCGTCTACGCCTTGGCGAATCACCGCGTCCGGGCGAGTGGGCCGCAAGCGGGGGCGCCCGTCGACCAGACGCCGCCTGCCCGGGAGCGCACCGCATGACGGGTCTGCGCGCCGCCTCGCCCGGGCGCCGATCGCGCTGCAGCGCCGCCGCCAGGGGGGATACGCGATCGGCGGTCAGAGGCCGAACTGGACGCCGGCGAGCACCGTCCGCCCGTACACCTCGGTCCGGCGATTCTCGGTGCCGTTGACGAGCACTTCGTGTTCGGTGCGATCGGTGTTGGTCAGGTTGTTGGCTTCGACGAAGAACCGCCAGTTGCCCCGCAGGCGCTGGTAGACGGCCATGTCCAGGTTCGTCGAGCCGCGCTTGGCGGTGATGTCGCCTGCCGGCTTGTGGTCGTAGCGATCGGCGAGCACGTTCGCGATCAGGGAGACCGAGGTGCCGGTCCGGTCGGCGTTGTAGTCGAGGCCGATGTTGGCGATCCAGGCGGGCTGCTCCTTGAACGGTCGCACGAGCCCGCTGGCCGCGCGCAGCCGGCTGGAGAGGAACGTCTGGTTGGCCCAGACCGAGAACGGCCGCGCCCACGGGTGCACCCGGTCCGGCATGCGGAGGCGCCCCTCCAGTTCCAGCCCGCGGACCCAGCCGTCGCCGACGTTCCGCACCTGATAGATGTCGCGGGTGTCGCGGTCGAGGCCCGTGTCCACTTCTTCGATGACGCCTGTGACGTCCTTGTAGAACGCGTTCGCCGACAGCGTCAGCATCGAAGTGGCGTAGTCGACACCCGCATCGACGCTCCACGCGCGCGTGGGGTCGAGATCGGGGTTGCCGATCGTGATCTTGGTCGCGCTCTCGACCTCGTACGGCGACAGCTCGTCGAACTTCGGCCGGGCCAGACCGCGCGACACGGCCGCGCGGAGGCTCATGCTGTCGGTCAGTCGGGACAGCAGATGCAGAGAGGGATTCACGTCGAGAAACGTGCGGCGCGCCCGGGCGGTCGCCGGGGTGCCCGACTCCAGCCGGACGTGCTCGATCCTGAGGCCAGGCATGAGCGACAGACTGTCGGTGAGACGCAGGCGGTCCTGGGCGAAGCCGGCGGTATACCGCTCCGAGAGGTGGTAGCGGTCCTTGGGCGTCGAGGTGTCCTTGCTGTTGCCGGCCAGATCGATCTCGACTTTCGTCTTGTCGCGCGCCCGGTCGCGCAGCCGGACCGCGGCGCCCGCTTTGAGGTCGTGCCACACGCCCGCGCGGACCGACATGCCGAGCGAGGAGGCCAGATTCGTCGCGCGGTCGGTCTTGGACTCCACCTCCGGAGTCCGCTTGTCGGGAGCAAATGCGCCGGCCGTCACCTTGAACGCCCGCGTGAGCTTGTCTTTGTCCTCGGTGCCGCGCATCCGGCCCGCCTGCGTCTCCCAGAGCAGCCCCGAGGGGCGCGCGATCTGGTGGGTGACCGAGAGGCCGCGCCCCTGCTGCGACTTGTGCTCCGACTCCTCGCTGCGCGCGCGCAGCGTCCCGGCGCTCGACGTGCGCCACTTCACCTTGCTCATGGCGGTGACCAGTCCGAGCACGACCGGCCTGACGCGCAGGTCACCGTAGCCGGTGCGGACGCTCACGTCGCCGAAGAAGTTGCCCGAGCGCTGGTCCCGGTGTTCGTCCTCGAGCTCCCTGTTGCGGGTCGCCAGCACCTTGGTCCGTCCGATCGGGAGCGAGTCGTCGATGAGGTTGTACCCGGCGAAGAAGCCGATACGCTCCGTTAGCGGCGCGCCCAGGGCGAACTGGCCCTGGGCGACGCCGTTCTCCCGCGCCCGGCGCGCTCCGTAGCCGAGGCGGCCCGACACCAGGCGCGCGGCGGGCACGCCCCGCGTCTGCACGTCGATCCGTCCGGCGAACCCGTCGCTCTCGTATTCCGCCGTGGGGTTGCGGACGAGGCGCACGGTCTCGACGACCGACGAGGGAATCCGGTTCAACTGCAGCTCGCGCTTCTCGCCGCCGTCCGGAATCGTCAGTCCGTCGATCTGCGCCCGCGAGTACTCCTTGTCGAGGCCGCGCACGCGGACGTCCTTCTCCCCGCCGGGCGGGCCCGTCAGGAAGACGCCCGGCATCCGCGCCACCACGTCGCTCAGGCGGCGGTTGTTGCGGCTGGCGATGTCGCGGCGGCCGATGGCGGTGCTGACGAGCGGTTCGTCGAGGTGCCGTTGCTCGATCGTGCCGGCATTGACCGTGATCTCCTCGACCAGGGGCGCGAGATCGAGGCGGAAGTCGTGCGCTTGGCCGGTACGGACGGGCCAGGCCTGGACCTCGAACCCCGGCGCCTCGACCGAGACGAGATGCTCGCCGGGCGCCACGTTGACGAACTCGAACCCGCCGTCCGCCCCCGTGCGCGTCGTGCGTTCCGCGGATGCACCGAGCGTGACGCGGGCGTCCACGATCGCGGCCCCCGTCGCGTCGAGGACGCGTCCCCGGACGACCGTGTTCTGCGCCGGTGCCGGTGAGGCGCACAGCAGCAGGACGGCAGCCGTGCCCGCCGTTCCGGCCAGTTGACGGCGGCTGGGGGCGCGGGCAGGCGACGCGATGGCCGCGCGCCTCTTCGAGACGACCCGGTTCCACCACATCAGGAACCCCGTCACGAAGAGCAGTCCCGGCGCCAGGCCCATCACGATCCACGGGAGGCGCAGGACCACGCTTCCCCACCCTGGCGACATGAATCGTGCGTTGTGGAGCGGCTCGAGGAGTTCGATCGCACGGCCGGCCGGAGAGAGCCTGTCGAACCGATCGACGAGGACCACCTCGCCCGTGGCGCGATGGAGGAAGACCCGGGTGTTGCCCTCGTGGTGGCCGTCGAACGGCGTCTTCACGCGCGCCTCGACGGGCTCGTGGGCTTTCTTCGGGAACTTGATCTGCCGCACGCGGCCGTCCGGCACGGCAACGGAGGCCCGCTGGACGAGCGCGGCCACGTCCAGCGTCGCGCCGGCCGCGGTCGGTTCGAGCAGCGGCTTGCTGGGGCGTTCGGGGCTCCCGGTCGCCCAGCGGAGCGCGCCTTTGGTGACGCCCGGAAACGCGTACTGGAATCCTGTGAAGGAGAAGAACGCGAGGCCGGCGGCGAGCCAAAAGCCGGCCGCGTTGTGCAGGTCCCAGTTCACGCGCTTCCACCCTGCGCCGCGCGTGATGCCCAGGCGCCGCTTCCAGAGCGAGGGACCGGGCCACCAGATCGCCATGCCCGTGAGGCACAGCGCGAAGAGCGCGAGCGCGCCGAGGCCGTTGACGAGCCGGCCGGTCTTCGCGGCGAGCAGGTCGTGGTGCAGCTCCCGCAGGAGGTGCCACGGGCCGGCGTGGTGATCGATCACCTTCAGCACGGCGCCGGTCTCGGGGTCCACGACGGCGCGCAGGTCGCTGTTGCGCCGCTTGGGCTTCGGTGTGCCAGCCGGCGGGTCCGGCGCCTCGCGCTGCACGTGGAACACCGTGGCGTCGCCCGCGGTGTTGAAGCCGATGTCGTGCAGCCGGAAGCCGGGAAACCCGGCCATGACCGTCCGGCTGAGGTCTGCGAGCGGCATGGGGCGGGCGGCCGGGGCGCTGGCCCAGCGCGGCGTGAGTTCGAGTTCCGGCGAGTACACGAGGGCGGCGCCCGACAGGCCGATGGCCAGGGCCAGGCCGCCGACGATGACGCCGGCGTAGAGGTGGAGCTGGAAGAGCCACCGCCGGGGCGTCCACTGGCGGGGGGTGCGGAAAAACGCGGGCCGGGTGGGGGTGGTCATCGTCCTTCGAGATCTGCTGGAAATGAGACTCAGTCTCAGTATCAACTCCCGAATCATGACCCAACCGCGCCCCCGCCGTCAAGCAGGAGTGCCGGCCGCCGCCGGCCGCACGTTTCAGCGGCGCCGACATCCTCGAAGAAGGACGGGAAGCCGCCGACGCGCTTCGCCCCGGGCGGGACGCCGCCCGCCGCTCACGGCGACCGGGCGGCCCCTACGGCAGCCGGCGCGCCGGTGAGGCGGGTCCGCTGAGCTGATGTGCGCGCTGATGCGACAGCCGCCGAGCGTCACCAGATCTGTCTATGCCGATAGACAGATCGACATCCCGTTCGGCTGACCGCGCGTGGTGCGGCGATGAGGCGCACGAACCGCGCCGGCGCGGCGGAGCGCTTCAGCGGGGAGACGACGTGTTCTTGGCACGCCCGTCGCCGTAGGCCCACAGCACGGCCCGACGGCGCGCGTGCTGGTGTCATCGACGGCCACGTCCCGGCGGCCGTGTCTGCCACGACGGAGGGCTGGCCCGGCGGACAGTGGGTGCCTCGACGGGCGCGGGCGTGCTGCTCGGCGAGTCTGCGTGAACTTCCGGGAGAGGAGACCATCGATCGGCCGCCGAATCCGGCTCACGGCAGTGTCTCGACCGAATAGGCTCGCAGGCCACCGGCCTCGTCGGCCACGTACAGGTAGGTGCTGTCGCCCCACACGCCCCACGCGACGCCCGGCGTCTTGACGCCCCCGTGTTCCGTGAAGGCTGGGCCGTCAAACCGGTAGGTGCGGATGCCGCTCTCCCGATCCGCGAGGTAGATGTCAGTCCCGTCGCCCCACAGGCCGGCGGTCGTTCCCGGCGTGGGGTGGGAGCCCTGCTCGTGGAAGGTGCCACCCTCGCGCCAAGTCTCTCGCGGGGCTCCAGCACGCCTTCGACACGGGCCAACTCCGCCTCGCTCATGGCACGGCGGCCTTGGCCGACCGCGTGACCTTCACGACGTGGCTCCAGTCCCTTCGCGCGACCGACTGGGTCGTCTACGCCAAGCCGCCGTTCGCCGGACCCGAGCAGGTCCTCGAGTATCTGGGCCGCTACACGCATCGCATCGCCGTGTCCAACAACCGGCTCGTGAGTCTCCTCGATGGGGTCGTGCGCTTTCACTGGAAGGACTACGCCGACCACGACCGCGTGAAGGTCATGGCCCTCGACGTCGAGGAATTCCTCCGGCGCTTCGTGTTGCACGTCCTCCCGAGCGGCTTGATGCGGATCCGCCACTTCGGGGATCCGACGCCAACGAGCGTGCAGGCATCAGGAGGTATCCGGCGGGCGCGGTGGGCGCTCGACGATCGCGGTGATGTGCATCCGACCCTCGCCGCAGACCGGACAGCACGAGAGGTCGACGCCCGTGAGCCGCTGCATGAGGACGGTG
>JACQVC010000422.1 GCA_016209995.1 Gemmatimonadota bacterium | reverse complement strand
GCTCTGCAGCGGCATGTGCAGGTGAGGCGCGAGTCGATCAGGCGCCGCGCACATGAGCCGGATGATCCCATCTTCGACCTCGGTGGCCTCGATGCTGCTGAGCCGGAAGCGAGCGTCGGGAACGGCGTCCACCAGGCGCTGCACGAGGCCGGCGAGGGTTGGGCCGGAGACGAGGTCGCGGCCATAGTGTCCGATATGGATGCCGGTGAGCACGATCTCGGGATGGCACTGCGCCAGAAGTCGCGCCTCCGCCACGATGTCGGCAGGCGACCGCGAGGCGCTCGTGCCGCGCGCCAGCCGCGTAGCACAGAAGGAGCAATGCCGGTCGCACCCGTCCTGGATCTTGAGCCAGGCGCGCGTGCCGCCGTAGTGCCGCGCGAGCAGCGGTTGTGGTCTGCGTTCCGCGAGGGAGACGAGGCCTGGTCCGGGGTCCACTCGCTCCGCGACTTCAACAGGGTCGTGACCCTCCACCACGCCATGCACGCCTTCCAGCGCGCGGTACTCCTTGGCGCGTAGCGCGGCAGAGCAGCCGGCCACGACGATACGGAGGCGAGGGTGTCGGCGGTGCAGCCGGCGGACGAGCCTGCGTGCCTCGGAGTCCGCCTCGTTGGTCACGGTGCACGTGTTCACGACGCAGACGTCGGCGGAGCCCGGGTCGGCGACGGCGACGGCGCCGCGGCTCTCGACCTCCTGCCACATACGGTCCGTGTCGTACTGATTCGCTTTGCAGCCGAACGTGTGAAAGTGGACCTTCATCCCGCCTAACCTGTCACCTACCCGAGAGGAAGATCGTGAACGCGGCGCGCCAGAACGATTCCTCGAGGCGGGTCGCCTGTCGAGATCCGCGCTCGAGCGCGAAGTCCATGCGGGCGAGCGGTGTGCCCTCGACCTCGAGTAACGTCAGGCCGAGGCCCCCCGTGAGCGCCCCCTCGCTTGGCGCCTCGCCTTCGATTCCGAAGGGGAGCTGAGAGCGGCGGTAGCCTAGCCGCAAGGGGGACGAGCCTATGAGGCCGCGGACTTCCAACCCGAGCGCGGCGCTCCAGGCGACGCCGGCATTGCCATCGCTGACATCGCGATCGGTCGAGGACCAATCGGCCCAGGAGAACCCCGCACTGGTCGTGATCTGTGGGGTGAGGCGCGCGCTCGCGCCAGCCACCACCTCGATGGGCAACCTGAACTTGCCGCGCGTCTGCGTAGCCGAACCTTCGGCGGGCGCGGCGTCCAGGTCGCTGGACCAGGTAACGCTCCCGGCAATCCGGACGATGGGCGTCGGATCCCAGTTGGCGCCGAGCGTCAGCACCCGACCCGTGAGGCTCCAATCGCCTCGCCGCGAAATGCTGTCGACGGGCGTCTCCGCGGTTCCCGCGCCAACGGCTCGCGCGAACGTGCGCATGAGGCTCCCGGTGTACACGCCCGCCGACGCCCCCACGGCAAGCGACGGGGTCAGGCGCTGCGCCCATCCCAGCTTGAAGGTCGCTACGCCGCCCTCGGACTGAAACTGGTCCTCGACCGCCACTTCGCTGCTGCCGAACAGCTCCGTGCCCGACTGGCGCAGCGTCCAGCGCATGTCGAGGAAGGCTCCGTAGCTCACGCTGACTACACTGGCGGGACTGACCGGGTACGCGACGGCAACGAGGGGGAAACGGGTCGTCTGGCCGTCACTTCCCTCGCCGCCGAGGTCGGAGTGCACCCACGTGGGCAGGAGACTCGCCGTGGCGGCTGGCAACACGACGGCTGCGGCGCCGGCCGGATCGCTCGGAAACAGAGTGGGACCGAACAGCCCCGCGGCGATGCCGCCGAGACCGCGAGCGCGCGCATCCACGGCCTGGACCGGCGTGCCCAGACCGCCGGCTCCGAACAGCGATTGTGCGCCCGCGCGATCCGCCGCAGCGAGCACGAGGGTCAGGGTCACGAAGATCGCTCGACTCATGGCAGTCGCAAAGGTTCGGTTATGGTCACGATGAGGCGAAGCTCCGGTGCGTCCGCTCCCTCCGCCGCGAAGCTGGCGATCCCGAAGCCTCGCGGCTCCACCGCAGAAAGGATGGCCACCGTATTGGGCACGGGGTCGTCAGCGGGCCCCAGCGGGCGGAGGTGATCGCGCACGAACCGCGTCACCGGGATCACTAGCTCCTTGCGCCCTCCGGGCAGGAACGCGCTGGCCTCCAACTGAGTGGGGGACGCGTTCAAGGTGGAGAGTAAAGGCGCTTTCGGCAGTCTCTGAGGGCTGAGCACCGGACGAATATCGAAGAACGATGTCGTGGCGGGCTGAAACCCCGGCGGCGAAGCGCGCGTGCGCAACACGAGGGCAGCCGAGGTGAGGTTGAGCGTGTCGAGCACCACCGGACAGGGCAGCCGCGCGCACACGGGGTGACCCGCTCCGAACTCGCGTGGCAGATCCAGCACCAGAACGCTCCGCCACGCGGGTGTGCCGCCGACCCTGAGTTCTCCGCTCGGCGAGGGCGGCGGCGGATCATAGATGAAGCTGAGGGGCACGGTCCCAACGTTGATGAACACGGTCGTGTCGCGGCGCACACTGGGCCGAACCTCCACCTGCAAGGTCACGGACTCAATCGCCGCCCTCACACCCTCGCTGAGCGCGTCGATGCGCACGGAGCGCTCGGCACGCGTGGTATCACGCCAGGCCATCACCGTCGCCGAGTCCACGGGGATGAAGACGCTGTCGCCTTTCGCCCGATCCCACGCGGCCGTCCCGACTCGCAGCGCCGGCCCCGCACCGGGCTCCGCCCATGCGATGCGCGTGCCCACCGTGTCGAGAGCGTTCGTCCAGGTGGCAGAAGGAGCGTGCCACGGCTGTGACAGCGTGGCCGCGGCCAACGTCAACGGCCCCGAGCCGACTACTTCGGTCGTATCGATGACCACGACGACGCGTCCCTTCAGAATCGTGAACAGCGTGTCCGTGAGCGTCGTGCCCGCGCTGTCCCTCACCTGCGCACTCGTGGGATAGGGCAGTAACCGCGCCAACGTCCGGGCCTCGAGGGCCCCGCCGAAGTTCCTGGCCACGAGTCCCTGGCCCAGTTCGGCGGGCGATCCGAAGCCGGAGAACACGCGGATCTCGCGCAAGAAATCGGCCGCCGGCACACGAATCTCCGCGGTGCGCGCGGTCACGGGGAAGAGATCCCCCGCGTCCAGACCGGTCGGTGTCTTCTCCTGACACGCAGCGGCGAACGCGATGAAGAGAATGGGCAGCGTCAACTTAGAGGGCCGCTCAAGCAGACGCGCCGCCGTTTCCGTCATTCCGGCGAAAGCCGGAATCCAGGTCGTTCGGATTAACCCCCAGCAAGCGGAGCTCTGGATTCCGGCTTTCGCCGGAATGACGCTCGGCTTATTTAGCGGCCCCTTACGCCATCTCATCGTTCGTCCAGATCCTGGGCAAGCGCTCCGTCCATCTCGTCAGAATCTCATAGTTGATCGTACCCGCTCGGCTCGCGAGCTCGTCCACCGTGATCTCATAGTCGCCCTGTCGACCCACGAGCGTGGCTACATCTCCGGCATGAATGCCCTCGTCGCCCGTGATGTCTACTACGGTCACGTCCATGGAGATCCGCCCCCGGATGGGAACCCGCCGACCCCCCAGCAGAACCTCGCCGGACGAGGCCAGCGCGCACGGCAGCCCATCGCCGTAGCCGATGGCCAGCGTGGCCCAACGTTCCCACCCGCGTGCCTGGTACGTGGCTCCGTACCCCACGGTCGTGCCCGGCGGCGCGTCGCGTACTCGCAGTACTCGAGCCCGAACCGACGCGACGGGTTCCGGAGCGGGCAGATCCGGCGCAACGCTGCCGCCATACAGGAAGATCCCCGGCCGGACCGCATCGCCGGCGAACTCGGGAAATCGCAACGCAGCCGCGCTATTGGCCGCGTGGACCATGAGTCTCTCGCGTGCCACGGGCAGGACGGTCAGCGCGTCCTGGAAGCGCTCCCACTGCGTCTCGCTCTGCTGCCGCTGCGGTAGCGGCGCCGAGTGGAACTGCATGAAGCACCCGGTCCACTGGACATCCTGGCCAGTCCGTCCGGCGATCTCCATTCCCCAGGTCGCGGCGTCCCTCCAATCCAGTCCGGAGCGGCCCATCCCCGTGTCGATCTCGACGTGAAACGAAAGCGGGCGCCCGAGGCCGCGGGCCGCTGCGCTGAGCCCGTCGAGAGCTTCGAGGTCCGAGACGCTGACCGTGAGATCGTACTGGACCGCAACGGGATACGAGTCCGGAGAGATCGGGCAACACACCAGGATCGGACGCCTGACCTCCAGCTCGCGCAGCCGCTGCCCCTCCTCCGCCGTCGCCACGCCATATCCCCAGGGCTGCGCCGGCTCGAGGGCCCGAACCGCCCCGCCTAAGCCGAGCCCATACGCATCCGCCTTGAGCATCGGGATCAGCGCCGGGTGCGGACCCACCGCCTCCCGAATGCGCTCGAGGTTGCGCCGCAGCGCGCCCCCGTCGACCTCGACCCAGGCCCGAGCGCGAAAGTGCGTTGACATGCCGGTCAGAGAGCTTCAATCATACGCGTACCCGCAAGACGTTTCAACTCGGCTAAACTACCACGCCACGCAAGGAAACATGGAGCCACAACCACCCCCGCAGCCTCAGGACGGCACGTCACCGTCCACGTCCCGGCACGAACCGGCCGGTGTTCTCGATCGCGCGCTGGCGTTGGTCGAGTATCTGCGCGCCCACTGCCCATGGGATCGAGCGCAAACTCCCGAGTCGCTGGTGCCCTATCTGCTCGAAGAGGCCGCCGAAGTCGCGGACGCGATCGAGGGCGCCGGCGACCGCGCGCTCGAGGCCGAGGTCGGCGACCTGCTCCTTCACGTCGCGTTCCAGATCGTGCTGGCGGAAGAGCGCACCGCCTTCGATCGCGAATCCGTCGTGAACCATCTCGAGCAGAAGATGCGAGAACGCCACCCGCACGTGTACGGGGACGGCCGTCAGGAAGCCTGGGAATCCACGAAGGCCCGAGCCCGCGAGCGCCAGGGTCGCGGCGTGCTGGAGGGTCTCACGCCACGACTCGATCCGCTCCTCCGCGCCCACCGCATTCAGGAACGAGTCAGCGGCGTCGGCTTCGATTGGGACGACGCCGAAGGAGCATGGCGGAAAGTGGCGGAAGAGCTGGATGAAGTGCAACGAGTGCTCACCCGGGGTCCCCACGCAAACGCAGGTTTGCGTGGCGTAAAGGAGGCCAGCGGGCGCTCCGGCGCGGATGCGCACGCCACGCCATTGTCCGAGCCGTCTCCCGAGCTGGTGGAGGAGCTGGGTGATCTGCTCTTCGCGGTCGTGAACCTCGCCCGTCTGAGCGGCGTCCATGCGACGACCGCCCTGCAGCGCGCAAACGCCAAGTTCCAGACGCGATTCGAGGCCCTGGAGCGGTTGGCCGCAGCACGAGGTATCAAGCTCGGACAAGCCTCGCTCAGCGAGCTGGACGCGTTGTGGGATGAGATCAAGGGTGGAGAGTAGCCAGAATCGCAGAGGTTCAGAGGCTCAGAGGTTCAGAGGTTCAGTAGCCCGCCTGCGTGTCCACCAGGTTGAGCAGCGGGCGCCCGGACTGGTACCGCTTCAGGTTCTCCTCGATCAGCTCGCACTGGCGCTCCCAGTACCGGTACGAGCTGGCGGAAACGTGGGGTATGATGAGCACGTTGGTGAGCTTCCACAGCGGGTGATCGGCCGGAAGGGGCTCGACGTGGAAGACGTCGAGCGCGGCTCCGCGTAGCCGCCGCGCTCGCAGCGATTCCACCAGCGCCTGCTCATCCACCAGCCTGCCCCGAGACACGTTCACCAACACAGCCTCTCTCTTCATCTCAACGAGGAGGGCGGCGCTCACGATTCCGCGCGTCTCCGCGGTCTCGGGGGCCGAGACCACGAGGTAATCAGACGACCGTGCCAGGGTCAGCAGCGCCGCCGGTCCCGTCAGCAGGTCTACTCCATCGAGACCGCTGGGCGCGGCTGCCTCTGCGCGTCGCTTCGTGGCCAGGACTCTTGCACCCAGGGGAAGAACCCGTTTCGCGACTTCCCGTCCGATCCCGCCCAACCCGAGTATCCCCACGGTGCTCCCACTGATCTCCCGCACGGGTGAGTCCACCCCGTCGAACGGCTCGGTCCACCAGCGACCTTCCGCCTGTCCTCTCACGGCGAAATCGAGTCCTCGGGCGAAGTAGAGAATCATGGCGAGCACCGTCTCGCCCATCGCAGGCCCGTGGACGCCCGCGGAGTTCGTGAACAGGATGTCGCGCTGGCGCAGCTCGGGTGACAGCAGCGAGCCCACTCCGGCCGTTCCGGTGTGTACCCAGCGCAGTTGGGGGCCGGCACGCAGGAGCTGAGGCGCCACGCCCAGGCCCAGATAGATCTCCGCGCTGGCGACGGCCTCGAGGGCCTCGGGCGACGCGCTGAGCGTGCCGTCGCCGGCGCCACTCGTGCCGGCGCGAACGACGACCACTTCCCACCCATGCGGTGCCGCCGCGCGCACTCGCTCCGGCACCCAATCGGGAAGCGCCCAAAGCGGGCGAACATCGTTCATGTCGAGGACGATGCGGAGCACGGCGATCAGGGCGTGAGCCGGTGCAGCATCCTGGGGAACGGTATCAGCTCGCGCACATGGTGACGGCCGGTGATCCACGCGACGGTGCGCTCGAGGCCGAGCCCGAACCCGGAGTGAGGAAACGTGCCGTAGCGGCGAAGATCGAGATACCAGTTGTAGGCCGCTTCCGGCAGATGTTCCTCGCGAATGCGAGCCAGGAGCTTGTCGAGGTCGTCCTCGCGCTGGCTTCCTCCGATGATCTCGCCGTACCCCTCGGGGGCGAGCAGGTCGTTGCAGAGCACGGTGCGCGGATCGTCCGGGTTCTCCTTCATATAGAAGGCCTTGGCTTCACGCGGATAATTGTAGATGAAGACCGGAAGCTCATAGGCGGCGAGCTTCGTCTCATCCTCGGCGCCCAGGTCCTCGCCCCACTGGATGCTGCTGCCGGCAGCTTGCAGCCGCGCCACAGCCTCCGTGTAGCTCACGCGGGGGAACGGAGGCCGCACGCGTTCGAGGAGCGTGGTGTCGCGCTCCAGGACGGTCAACTCCTCGCCGCACCGCTCGAGGGCCCGCTGGACCAGGTAGGTAAGCAGATCCTCTTGCAGTCGCATGTTGTCGTTCGAGTCCGCGAACGCCACTTCCGGCTCGAGCATCCAGAACTCCGTCAGGTGCCGACGGGTCTTCGATTTCTCCGCCCGGAACGTGGGGCCGAAGCAGTACACCTTGCGGAACGCCGCCGCCGCGGCCTCGACGTAGAGCTGGCCCGTCTGGGCCAGGAAAGCGCGCTCACCGAAGTAATCTGTTTCGAAGAGCGTGCCGGCGCTCTCCCCGATCGCGCCCGTGAGGATCGGCGTGTCGATGCGAACGAAGCCGCGCTCGTAGAAGTAGTCGTGGATCGCTTGCTCGACCTCGGCGCGCACGCGGAGAATCGCGCGCTGCTGCGTCGAGCGGAGCCACAGGTGCCGGTGGTCGAGCAGGAAATCGACGCCGTGCTCCTTGGGCTGGATGGGGAATTCACCGCCGGGCGCGAGCACCGTGAAGCGGGAGACGCCGATCTCGTAGCCTCCCGGCGCACGCGGCTCCTTTCGCACGGTGCCGGTCACCACGAGCGTCGATTCCTGAGTGACCGTGGTCGCGGCCTCCCAGGTCGCGGGATCCACATCCTGACGACCCATCACGGCCTGGACGAGACCGGTGCCGTCGCGCACGACCACAAACGCGACCTTAGCGTGCGCGCGTACCGTCTGGACCCAACCCTCGATGACGACTTCGTCCCCGACGTGCGAGCCCAGCTCGCGCAGCTCGATGCGCATGTTGTGGTCGCTGAGCTTCGCTTCGCTGCGGTTCCTCGTCTCCAAGTGCTCACTCCCAGGGATGGGTGTCACGAGCCGGGCCGGCAGCATCCGCGTCGAGCGTGAGCCTTGGCGCCACGCGGGCCCTGGTGGCCTGCTCGAGATCGTAGGCATAGCCCAGCAGCTCGGTCTCGCTCCACAGGTCACCGATGAACGCGATGACGAACGGAGTCCCATCATCATAGTACGCGTAGGGCACCGTCACGACGGGGACGCCCAGATCGTTGACGATGTTGCTGGGCAGCTCCGGGTGGTTGTTGGGGTTGAAGTCCGGACGTGCCGGATCCTCGACGAGATTGCGCAGCGGCGCACCGGCCTGAGGGAAGAAGAGTCCATCCAGTCCATGCTCCTTCAGGACCGAGCGGAACAGGTCCCGCAGCTCCTTGCGCCACGCCTGGAACGCGTCGCCGTCCTCCGTCGCGCTGGGCCGCGCAATCGGCTGGCGCTCCCGACCTCCGCGGAACGGCCGTCCCGCGAGCGCCTCCCACTCCTCGATGCTGTGGAAGGCCGCCTGCTCGCCCAGCCCTTGCAGGTACACGTACAGATCGTGGTCGCCTTGAGTCGGCACGCGAGGCCGCTTCTTGTACAGCTCGACGAATCCCGTCCCGTTGAAGGGATCCTCGACGACCACAGCGCCGCGGGCGTTGAGCGTAGCGATGGCTCTCCCGTAGAGCGCCTCGGTTTCGGGTGCGAGCGGCAGGAACGTATCGCGCCAGCCGGGGCCCACCAGCCCGAAGCGCTTCCCTTGCAGAGTGGTCGCCGTGAGACCGGCGAGGTATCCCTGCGCTGGGACGTGACCCACCGCCGCGAAGGTCGCGAGATCCTCGGTCGTCGGACCCGCCAGGACATCCAGGGTGATCGCCGCATCGCGAACGGTCCTGGCGATCGGCCCCACCACGTCCCGGTACGTCGCGTCGATGGGCACGACGCCCTCCATGGGGACGAGTCCGAACGTGGGCTTTACGCCCACCAGGCCCTGGGCGGCGGACGGGTTCTCGATGGATCCGCCGGTCTCGGTCCCCAGGCCCAGCACCGCGAAGCTGGCGTTGACGGCCGTCGCGGTTCCACCGCTGGAACCGCCCGGCGCTTTGCCAACGTGAGTCGGATTGCGGGTTACGCCGGCGACCGTGCTCTCCGTGCGCGTCCCGTGTCCCGCAAAGTCCGGCAGGTTCGTCTTCCCCAGGATGATCGCCCCCGCCTCCTTTAGTCGCGTGACCACGGCCGCGTCGTCATCCGGGACCATGTCGATCCCGCCGGTGGCGCTGCTGAACCCCGCGTAGCCCGCAGTGGTCACGAGCCCGCCGTAGTCCATGTTGTCCTTGATCACGATCGGCACACCATGCAGGGGCCCCACCGGACCTGTCCTCGCATAGGCGCGATCCAGATCCGCCGCGATGGCCAAGGCATCGGGGTTCATCGAGATGAACGCGTTGTAGTAGTCCTCGTAGCGGGAAATCCGATGCAGGAATGCCTGCGTGAGCTGCACGGCCGTGTACGCACGCCTGGCGTAATCCGCCTGAATCCGGTCCGCCGTCAGCTCTACGACGTCGATGACTGGAGCCGGGGCGAGGGGCCGTCCTGCCGAGCCACGCAGGCTCGCGCACGATCCGGTGATGCAAACCAAGGTGATCGCCGTCGCGACGTGACTCACCCGACCTGAGCTCATGACCACCTCCTATCCCACCTCGAACATGCGGAGTCGTTCCCCGTAGCGCTCGGCGAGGTGCTCGCGGATGGGCCCGTGCTCGGGCCTGTCCAGCTCGGGGTCGCGAGCGATCAGCTCCCTCGCGAGGTTGTGCGCCGTCAGCAGCAGGTCCTCATCCCGCTCGAGATCGACGTAGCGAAGATCGATCAGCCGTCCGTGCTGCTGCGCGCCAAAGAAATCGCCCTGGCCTCGGATCTTCAGATCAGCCCCCGCGATGGCGAATCCGTCTTCGGTCGACTCGAAGATGCGCAGGCGCTCGAACGCGGCGTCGCCCGCACCCTCCCACAGGACCACACAGTAGCTCTCGTCGGCTCCGCGTCCCACGCGTCCGCGGAGCTGATGGAGC
>JACQVC010000460.1 GCA_016209995.1 Gemmatimonadota bacterium | reverse complement strand
GGACCGCGAACAGTGGTAGCGTTGCGATTCTCGCGAGGACCTTCATTTTCGCCTCCCGCTGTCTGGGTCCGGTCGCCAGGCAGCGACGCCACTCATGACGCAACCCCGGAGCGATGGACACCATCCCAACTGCTCCGGCACCCGGCCCCATCGCCGGGGACAGTAGCGCTAACGGCGCCACGTCCATGTATTTGAAGCGTAATGCCCGCGAAGCTGTTGTGCCAGCTTGATCTCAGCCGGCCGCAGCGCGTCGACGCGCCACTCGCCCGGGAAGGTGGCTCGGAATCCCGACCTCACCGCGTCGATCACGTCCTCGCGCGCCGGCTCCTCGCCCAGGACCTCGGCCAGGGTAGTCGGACGGGGGACTGTGGTCGCGGCGGTCGGCGGCGAGGCGAAGAGCACGTCCTGGTCGCCGCTCATGAGGATCGAGCCGTGCTGCAGAAGTGCATGACCAACACGGCCTTGCGCGCTGCCTACCAGCTTGCGGCCGCGCACCACCAGCTCACCCTCCGCGGGCGCCACAAAACACGGTGGGCCGCTCGGGTGCAGGGAGCCGCCCCGCGCTCTCCCGGCGGTCTCGACGGGCACACCGAGTCGGGTGAGCCCCACACGCAGTGCTTCGTTCACCCGTTGGTACAATGCGCGAAGGTCCCGAATGCCCCGTAGCGGCCAGACCACGGCGTAGGTCAGCTCGCGGTCGTGCAGCACCGCGCGGCCGCCGGTCGGCCGCCTCACGAAGTCGAGCCCGACCGGACCATGCGTTCGGTCCAGCAGCGCGTCGTACCGCTCGCGCGCCGGCTCGTTGCGGCCGAACGAGACGGTCGGCGAGGACCAGCCGTAGAGGCGCAGGACCGCCTCACCCGGCGCGGCTGCGGCCGCAAGCGCGTGGTCTATGGCCATGTTTTCGGCCCCGGAAACGGGGCCAGCGAGAAGAACCCGCCAGCTCGGCGGCTGCGGCGCTGCGCGGACGACGCCTCGCGAGGCCAGGCCTGCAGCGACCGGCGACTCGCCAACCACTGAGGTCACCGGGCCGCTACGGCCTCCGCCGAGGATGTGGGAGCGTAGCGCACGTCCGGCTGGCGAGCGGCGCGCCCCTCGTCCAGGCGGCGCACCGGCGTGGTGTGCGGGGCCGACCGCACCAGGTCCGGATTCGTCTCTGCCTCCCGCGCAATCTGGAGCATGGCGTCGGCGAAACGGTCCAGCTCCTCCCGCGTCTCGGTCTCCGTTGGCTCGATCATGAGCGCCTCCGGTACGGTGAGCGGGAAATAGACCGTAGGGGCGTGCACCCCGAAGTCCAGCAGCCGCTTGGCCACATCGTGCGTGCGAACGCCGAAGCGCTTGAGCGAGGCGCCGCTGAACACCGACTCGTGCAGCCCGCGGCCATAGGGGAGATCGTACGTCCCCTGTAACCTGGCCGTCACATACGCGTTGTTGAGGACCGCCGCCTGCGCGGTTTCGCGAATGCCGGTGTTGCCCAGGCTGCGGATGTAGGCGAAGGCGCGCACGTGCAGCCCGAACTGACCCCAGAATCCGTGGACCTTGCCGATCGAGCGCGGCCGGTTCCAGTCCAGGCGGTACCCGTCGCCATCCTTCACGGTCACCGGGACGGGCAGGAACTCGGCCAGGTGCGACTTCACACCCACGGGACCGGAACCGGGCCCACCGCCACCGTGCGGCGTCGAAAACGACTTGTGCGTATTGAAATGCAGGATGTCGAAGCCCACATCTCCCGGCCGCGTGACCCCCATGATCGCGTTGAGGTTCGCACCGTCCATGTACATGAGCCCGCCTACCTCATGGACAAGCCGCGCGATATCGACGATCCGCTTCTCGAACTTCCCATACGTGTTCGGGTTTGTGACCATGAACCCGGCCACCTCGGAATCGAGGTGTGCCTTCAGCTCGGCCACGTCCAGCAGGCCTTCCGGGCTCGACTTGAGCGTCACGACATCGTAGCCCGCCAGGGCCACCGTGGCCGGGTTCGTGCCGTGGGCCGAGTCGGGAATCAGGATCTTCGAGCGCGGCGCGCCGCGGGCCGTGTGATACGCGCGCATCAACAGTACGCCCACGAACTCGCCCTGCGCACCCGCAGCGGGCTGGAGCGTCACCGCATCCATCCCCGCGATCTCTTTCAGATACTCCTGAAGCTCGTACTGTAGCCGGAATGCGCCCTGCACCGCCTCCCGCGGCGCGAACGGATGGAGCTGCGCGAAGCCGGGCAGCCGCGCCACCTCCTCGTTCACCTTCGGATTGTACTTCATGGTGCACGAGCCCAGCGGATAAAGACCCCTGTCGATGTGATGGTTGAGCAGCGAGAGCGCCGTATAGTGGCGGATCACCTCGTGCTCGGGGACCTCCGGCAGGTTGGGCGGCACGGACCGGCGCTGTTCCGCGGCCAGCAGATCGTCCAACGCGCGCTCCGGCACATCCGAGGACGGCATGGTCACGCCTCGCCGCCCGGGTCGCGAGCGCTCATAGATCAGGAGTCTATCGTCAGCGCGTATGGGAAAGTTTGCCATGTTTAGCTCGATCAGCTCGCTAACGCCTCGACCAGGCCATCGATCTCCTCACGCGTGCGCTTCTCGGTGACCGCGATGAGGAGTCCATCCTCGACGGCGAGCGCCGAATCACCAAACCGTCCGAGATCCACACCGGCGAGATAGCCACGAGCACGAGCCTTCGCGATGAGCACCCCGGCCGGATCGGGACCCCGCACCGCGAACTCCTTGAAGAACGGTGTTCCGGGGAACAGCGGCTCGAAGCCGTCCGTAGCGATCAGCCGCTCGAAGGCGTAATGCGCCTTGCGCAGCGAAAGCTCGGCCGCCTGCCGCATGCCCGAGAGACCCAGCGTCGCCACGTGCACAGTGGCGGCCAGCGCGTTCAGCGCCTGGTTCGTGCAGATATTCGAGGTCGCGCGCTCGCGGCGAATGTGCTGTTCGCGCGTCTGCAGCGTGAGCACGAAGCCGCGCTTGCCGTCCTCGTCCACGGTGGCGCCGGCGATGCGGCCCGGCATCTGCCGGATGTATTCCCGCCTGGCCGCGAACAGACCCACACCCGGACCCCCGAAACTCATGGCATTGCCCAGCGGCTGGCCTTCGGCCACGGCGATGTCCGCTCCGCATTCGCCCGGCGACTTGAGGAGCGCGCTCACCACGGGATCGAAGACCGCCACCAGCAGAGCGCCGTGCGCGTGCACGATCGCGGCGGCATCCTCCCACGATTCCAACGCGCCGAAGAAGTTCGGATTCTGCAGCACCACCGCCGCCGTACTGCCGTCGACCGAGTCGGCGAGCGCGCCCAAGTCCGTGACCCCACCCACATGCGGCACCGTCCGGATGTCCAGATCGAGACCCGCCACATAGGTGTCCAGCACCTTGCAGTAATGCGGGTGCAGCGTCGCGGAAACCAGCACCTTGTGCCGCCGATCCTTCGCCACCGCCACGGCCATGCGCACCGCCTCCGCACACGCCGACGCGCCGTCGTAGATCGACGCGTTCGCCACGTCCATCCCGGACAGCTCGCAGACCGCCGTCTGGAATTCATAGATTACCTGAAGCGATCCCTGCGCGACTTCCGGCTGGTAGGGCGTGTAGGCTGTGTAGAACTCAGAGCGGCGAAGGATCTGATCCACCGCGGCGGGCACGTAATGATCGTAAATCCCGCCCCCCGCAAAGCAGGTGAGCACCTCGTTCCGCTGCGCCAGCGAGCGCAGCAGTCTCACGACATCGAGCTCGGCAAGCGGAGGAGGAATAGCCAGGTCGCGGCCTAGCAGCAGCTCCCGAGGGACATCGTCGTAAAGCTCCTCGACGCCCGCCACGCCAACCGCCTCGAGCATCGCCCGTACGTCTTCCGCGCTGTGCGGCACGTAGCTCATGGCAAGATTCCCCGCGCCCGCCGCCAGCTATTTGGCCACATGCTTCGCATACTCCTCCGCAGTCAATAGCTCCTGCAGCTCACGCTCGTCCTTTACCTGGATCCTCAGCATCCAGCCTTCGCCGTAGGGATCGGAATTCACCAACGCAGGATCATCGTCGAGCGCCGCGTTCACCGCCAACACTTCCGCGCTTACCGGACAGTACAGGTCACTCACGGCCTTCACTGCTTCGATCGTGCCAAACGTGTCCATGCGACCGAACTTCTCACCCGGGTCCGGAAGCTCTACGAATACCACGTCACCAAGCTCGCCTTGCGCGTAATCCGTGATCCCGACTACGTACACGCCATCCTCCTTCGTCGGCTTCAGATACTCATGCTCTTCGGTGTAAAACAGCCCCGCCGGGATCTCCGACATCTGGCTTTCCCCCCATCTTTGAGGTCAGGAATCGGTGAGAATAGACGCCCGGCGAATGCGGCGTCAAGGGCATTTCTCGACCGGCCACGCCCGCGCTGCGAGCGCGTCTCCACCCCAGCGCAATTACTCCGCTCGACCCGTCATTCGGCCGGCGCGCCCGCCGAATTCGGTCAGCTTGACCGGATCGCGGCACGGAGGCCTTTTCTCATAAGCTGATATTTACCAATTAGTTACTAGACTGATGGCTGGTGGTCCGCGTCTTGCCCTTTACCGTGCGCGGTGATGCGGGAGCCGGAGGAAGTGGAGCGGAGTGGCTTGCTGAATAGGAGCGTTGTATGGGCCTGTATCGGGAATTCGGATCGGTGATCGCAGTACCGGACCAACTGACGATCGAGACGTGCAGCGCGGTGCAGGAAGCGGCACGCCAGCGCCTGAATGGTGAGGGCGGAGATCTGATCCTGGACCTTACAGAGACCGAGGCGATCGACGGCACCGGGCTCGCCTTCCTGATCACCGCGAGCCAGGTGGCTTCGCGGCGAGGATCAGCGGTCCACGTCGTGGGCCTGGCGGATCACCTCCGCGCTCTGTTCAGGCTGGCCCGTATCGAAGGGTTGTTCGTGTTCAGTGACGGGCTGGAAGAGACGTTGGCCTGCGTAAGATCCGGCGCGAAGTCTGTGGAGCTGAAGGCCCTGGATTGACGTAGCAGCTTTCGGTCTGTTGGAGGGAGTGGGTGACTGTCGGTTTCGAGACCCGTGGGGGGTGTTGCGTAGCTGATGGGCGCCCCTCCCTCCCGCAGATTCAATCACGAGTCAGTCTCTGCCTACCCTGGCCGCGCGAGGTCGTACTCCCGGATCTTGCGATAGAGCGTCTTGGGCGAGATGCCCAGGATCTGAGAAGCCTGCCCCTGATGCCAGTTCGTGTGCTCCAGCACTCTGCGAATATGCCGGCGTTCCATCTCTTCGAGGGACAGACTGCTAGTCGGCTCCGGGCTTCCGCCGGGCGCCGCGCCCGCTGAAACGGGTGCCCCCTCGCGCAGGTCCGAGGGCAGGTCCCGGATCGTGATTATCCGGTCCGCGGCCAGTAGCAGCGCACGCTCGATGACGTTGCGCAGCTCGCGCACGTTGCCGGGCCACGCGTACCCCTTGAGAATGTCGATCGCTTCGTCGTCGATGCTCCAGCCCTCGCCGCCGGGCGCGAGGGTGCGCAGGAAATGTCGCGCCAGCAGCGGGACATCGTCCGGTCGCGCGCGCAGGGGCGGCATCTCCAGCATGATCGTGTTCACTCGGTAGTAGAGATCACGGCGGAACGCCCCGCTTTCCACCATCTCGTTGAGCACGCGGTTCGTGGCAGCGATCAGTCGCACGTCCGCGCGAACCTGTTTTGTCCCGCCCACGCGGAAGAACGTCTTCTCCTCCAGAGCGCGCAGCAGCTTGCCTTGCAGCCGCGGCTCGAGGTCGCCGATCTCATCCATGAAGAGTGTGCCACCGTCGGCCAGCTCGAAGAGGCCGAGCTTACGCTCCATGGCTCCGGTGAACGCGCCCTTCTCGTGCCCGAAGAGCTCGGACTCGAGCAGCGTATCCGGTAGCGCGGCGCAGTTGACAGGGATCAGCGATGCGGATCCGCGACCGGACGCCCGGTGGACGGCCTGCGCGACCAGCTCTTTGCCGGTCCCCGATTCTCCGACCACCAGGATCGGCGACTCGCTGGGCGCCACTCGCTCGACGACCTCCAGCACCTTGAGCATGCGGGAGTCCTGGGTGACGATCTCGGGGAAGGGGCTCGTCCGAGCCACCCGCTCGTGGAGTCGGCGGTTGTCGACGGAGAGGCGTCGCTTCTCCCAGGCTTTGCGCACGAGCAGCACCAGCTCGGAGGTGCTGTGCGGCTTACCGATGTAGTCGTACGCGCCGAGCTTCATGGCCGCCAACGCGGTTTCCACGGTGCCGTGCCCGGTCACCACGATGACTTCGGGCCGCTCCTCCTCCTGAGAGATGCGCCGCAGCACCTCGATGCCGTCCATCCCGGGCATGAGGATGTCCAGGATCGCCACGTCGTAGCTACGCTCCTGGATGGCGGCCAGCGCCGCTATGCCGTTAGCTACCGTGTCCACGCGACAGCCTGCCTGCCTCAGCTGCTGCTCGAGCAGCAGCCGGAGCGACTCTTCGTCATCGGCCACGAGGACCTCGATACGGGGCTCTTCCGACATCGCCTTTCGTGTTTCGTTCCGGGAAATGCTGGGAGCGCTCAGGGCGCCATACGCCGGCACCGACCACTCGAAACTACCCGTCCAGGCCCTATCCTCGCTACTCCTGGGCTCAACAACGTCGCTGAAGACCCGGAGGCAGCGAAGCGGCTGCGGTGTTGGATGGTTGGGAGCTGACTATACAGGCGCGCGTCGTCTTTCCCGCTTACACTCGGGCGAGATACATTGGCCGCCGGCCGCCCCGGACCTGTAGGCATTTCGGCGCCCGGGCGCGCCCATTTCCGGTGTTCCGGCTCTGCCAGTAGCACTGGCCAGGTCCAGCTAGCGGGTCGGTGGAGAGAAGGATCGGCGATGGACCTCGACGCGCTCGTGGCGCCCCTGCGCAGCGACGCCGTCCATGGCGCCGCGGTGGTCGCCGGGCGCGCGGCCGTACGACTCCGGCGAGCGGCCCGCGGCATCGCGGCGGCCGATGTCGCGGCTTTCCGGAGCGTGATGGCCCAGTTTGCGGCCGCCTTGCTCGATGCCCAACCCGCCATGGCGCCTCTAGTCGAGCTGGCGCGCCGCACGTTGATCGCCGTGGACGCGGCCCCGACGCTGGCTACGGCGAAGACCGCTGCGGCCGACGCGGCCCGGGAGTTCGAGCGTGACCTCGCCTACTCGAGCCAGGCTACCGCCAGGCAGGTCCTGGCCGTGATCCCCGCGAGCGCCCGTATTCTGACGCTTTCCTCGTCATCGACCGTGCTTGCGGCGCTCCAGCTCGCCGTAGAGCAGCGGACGCTTCAGGTGACCTGCCTGGAAGGCCGGCCGCGTCTCGAGGGACGACGCATGGCCCGCGCACTGGCGAACGGAGGGATTCCGGTTCGTTTGGCGGTGGACGCGGCCGTTGGTGTGCTCGTCGCCCAGAGCGACCTGGTTCTGGTGGGTGCGGACTCGGTGGGCGACCGCGGGATCGTGAACAAGATCGGGACGTGCGCGGCTGCGCTCGTGGCCCGTTTCGCGGGCGTGCCCGTATATGTTCTCGCGGACAAGACGAAGTTTCTGCCGCCGGGGTTCCCGCAGATCACGGACCGCCAGGCCCCGCCCGGCGAGGTGTGGCGCCGGCCCGCCCACAGGGGCCCCCAGGCAAACGGACGCTTGCCTGGGGAGCGGGCCGGCGTCGACATCTGGAACGGCTACTTCGAGGCGGTGCCCCTCGACCTCATCACGGGTATCGTAAGCGAAGACGGAGTGCTGGAACCGGGGGCCGTGGTTGCGCAGCGTGCGGCCTTACCGGTGCCGCCGGCGCTGCGCGCATGGGTGCGCAAACGGCACCATCGCTAGTATCCGCGCGGGCTCTAACCCGAGCGCAACACAGAGGAGCAGCGAATGGCCACCCTGATGGCGCCGCAGCCACTCACGGTCCTCAGCGAGGAAGAGCAGATGTTCCGCGACGCCGTGCGCGCGTTCGCCGAGCAGGAGGTGCGGCCCCTCGTCACCCCGATGGATCGCGAGGGGCGCGTCGATCCCTCGCTGATCGAGAAGCTCTTCGGGCTGGACCTCATGGGCATCGAGGTTCCGACCGAGCTCGGCGGCAGCGACGCGTCCTTCTTCACGGCTGTCATCGCCGTCGAGGAGCTATCCCGCGTCGATCCATCCGTCGGCGTGCTCGTCGACGTGCAAAACACTCTCGTCAACAACGCGATACTGCGCTGGGGCACGCCGGAACAGAGGTCACGCTACCTGCCGCGGCTGGTCCGGGATCTCGTGGGAGCCTACGCCCTGTCCGAGGCCGGCAGCGGGTCGGACGCGTTCTCACTCGCCACGCGCGCGACGGCATCCGGCGACGGATGGGTGCTCAACGGGCGCAAGATGTGGACCACGAACGGCGCGGAAGCGGGGCTCTACATCATCTTCGCCAACGCCAATCCCGCAGCCGGATACCATGGCATCACGGCCTTCCTCGTGGAGCGCGAGCAACCGGGCTTCAGCGTGGGCAAGAAGGAGGACAAGCTCGGGATCCGCGCGTCGTCGACGACGGAGCTGATTCTAGAGGATGTGCACGTGCCGGCGGCGAACGTGTTGGGAACGGTCGGGCACGGCTACAAGGTCGCCATCGAGACGCTGAACGAGGGGCGAATCGGCATCGGCGCGCAGATGCTGGGCCTCGCCCAGGGCGCCCTCGATGCGACCGTGCGGTACGTCAAAGAGCGGGCTCAGTTCGGTCGCTCGGTGGGTGAGTTTCAGGGCGTGCAGTTCCAGATCGCGGAGATGGCCACGCAGCTCGAGGCCGCGCGCTTGCTCGTGTACAATGCGGCCCGTCTCAAGGATGCCGGCCAACCCTTCCTCGTGCCCGCCGCCATGGCCAAGCTGTTCGCCTCCGAGCAGGCTCAGGCGATCGCCTCCCGCTGCATCGATCTGCACGGTGGCTATGGGTTCACGACCGATTACGTCGTAGAGAAGTACTACCGCGATGCGAAAATCGGCACGATCTACGAGGGCACCAGCAACATGCAGCTCCAGACCATCGCCAAGATCCTGCTGAAATGACTTGGGTGGCCGACTCGCTCCACAACATCTCCATCGTCCTGGACCAGCCTCAGGACCTCGTGAACATCGCCAGCGTCATCCGCATCATGATGAACATGGGGCTCTCCGAGCTGCGTTTGGTGCGCCCTGCCGAATGGGACGAGTATCGCACCCTGGGGATCGCGCACCGCGCGGATCGGATCATCGAGTCCGCGCGCCGCTTCGCTACGCTGGATGAGGCCCTGGCCGACAGCGTGTACGTGGTCGGAACCACCGGCCGGGCGCGGACTGCGAAGATCAACTACGGTCGGCCGGCGGAGCTGGCGCCGACGATCATCGCACACGCACGCCGGGGCAGCGTCGCGCTTCTCTTCGGC
>JACQVC010000413.1 GCA_016209995.1 Gemmatimonadota bacterium | reverse complement strand
GTACTGGCGGATGCCGTCGCCAAGGGGCGGGCGCCCGTCAAGCGGAATCACGCGTGTGTCGTGGACCATCTCGTAGCTGAGCACGAAGTAGCCCGGCGCCTGGACGATGCGCAGGCCGTTGCCGTAAATGACTGGGAGGATGGAGCCGAGAGGGCCGCGGGTGATGCAGCGATCGTACAGGCTTCGATCCTCCCACGACTCGGGCGCCGCGGCGCGCCGGCGGCGAATCTCGGCCGACCTGAGCTCGGCTTCGGGCGTCAGCGGCGGCGTCCGGCCGTTCGGGGGATCGACGACGAGCGAGGTCTGCCGGAAGGACCGCGTGCCGACGTCGTTGCGGAACGCGCCGATCCGGTTCGCCTCGCGCTCGCGCTGCTCCTGGTTCCGCGCTTCGCGCTCGTCGAATTCCTCATCGTTGAGAAAACGCCGCTCGCCGAACTCTTCAGGGCGCTGCATCGGCACGCCGCGCATGTCGTCGGTCGTCCAGACGCCCTGAAAATCGGGAGTGCCCCACGGCGTGCGCGGCAGCGTCCAGCCGGCGGCCGCTCCGGTCGGGGCTTGAGCCGCCAGCGGCGGCGCCGTCAGGGACACGACAGCCATCGCCGCTGCCAGGGCACCGAGCGACACTGGGAATCGTCTCCTCATCTGAATCCCTCCTCGTTCTGTATGGCCAGACGGCGGTTACGGACCACAACCCGGCTTTCGCCGGGGTGACGGGTCTCTGGTGCTCCTGCGTCATCCTGGCGCACGCCGGAAACAGTCGGTCGGCCGTGAGCGGAGTATGAACATGATAGCGCATCGACTTCATGAGCCGAACCAAATTCCCTCTTCAGCGCCGCCTGCGATTCGGCTTGGTGTCGCAGGCTTTCCACACCTCGCCTATGCCCTCAGCACCAATAAAGTACAATGCGTTCACGGCCCCCGACCTCGACGCATGCCACCCCTCACACTTGCACGCGGCCTGCCCAAGCTGCTGAAGGCGAACTGGACCCGCGGGCTCGTGTTCATCCTGCTTTGCATCGGACTGGTGGTCGTGGCCTCTTCCGATGCCCTGCATGACGGACTCCTCCGCATGCTGACGGTGACCGAGACGCTCATCACAGCCTATCCGGTGGCCGGAACGCTGTTCGTCATCCTCTTTGCGGCGGCTGCGGCCATGCTGGCGTTTGTGTCGAGCGCGGTGGTCGTGCCCGTGGCCGTGTACAAGTGGGGGGCGCCCATCAGCATCCTGCTGCTGTGGGTCGGCTGGACGCTCGGAGGGGTCTGCGCGTACGCCTTGGGCCGGACGCTCGGCCGACCCGTGGTCGCCTATTTCATCTCCAGCGACCTCCTCGCGCGTCTCGAGGCGCGCGTCTCCAGGCGCACACCCTTCAGCGTCATCCTGCTGTTTCAGCTGGCCATGCCGTCCGAGGTGCCGGGGTACCTGCTCGGCCTCCTCCGCTACAGGTTTGTCCTGTACCTCCTGGCGCTGAGTCTCACCGAAGTGCCCTACGCCGCGGCGACGGTGTACCTGGGCGCAACCTTCCTCGAACGGCGGCGGGGCATGCTCCTCGTCATCGGGGCCGCCGTCATCATCGTCAGCCTCTGGGCGTTCCATGCGCTGCAGCGCCGCCTGTCTGCAGTGGGCCCGCGACGTATCGAGTAGGTGAGGATTTGCCGGCGATCAGCGGGGCGCCTCCGCGCCTGCCCGATCGGCCGCCCGCGATCCGCTCAGGACGTTGTACATGGCGTAGTTGCCCTCGTGGCACGCGTACTCGAATACCGGCTGCGAGTCGTCGCGGGCGAGATCCATGGCGAACGTCCAGGGCCGTGTCCAGGTCGTCGGGTCGTCCACGGTCACCGACCACTGCACCGTGTCGGGGCCGACTCGGCGGAAGCGCTCGACGAGACGCAGCGCGCCGGGATTGGCGTTCCGGTACACGCTGTCGGGGTGAAAATTCGTGGTTTCGACCACCAGCGTGTCGCCTTCCCAGTGTCCGCGCGCGTCCCCCATGTGCTGACGGATGCTCGACGACACGTGCGCGCTGCCGTCGAGCGGGACGATCCGCGTCTCGTGGATCATCTCGTAACGGATCCCGACGAAACCCGGCCCCTGAACGATCTGGTACGAGTTGCCGTAGATGGCCGGCATCATCGAGCCGGGCAACCCGCGCGTGATGCAGCGATCGTACAGGCTGCCGTCGGTGTACGACGCGACGGGCTCGTTGCCGAACCGCCCGCCCGTCCGAGCCGCGACCCGCGCCTGCACCTCGAGGGCGCCGTTGGGGGTCATCGGCGGGATACGGCCGTTCGGCGGGTCGACGACGAGCGACGTGCGCCGCGTCGGCCGGGCACGATCCAGCCAGTGCGGCGGCGGCGAGGTGGCCGACCCGACCGCGCCGGCATTGCTGCGATCGGCGGTTTCGATGTCGAATTCGGCGTTGTCGGTCGCCAGCTGCTGCGCGGCCCTGGTCTGGCGTTCGCCGAACTCCTCCTCGGTCAGGACCTGCCGATCGCCGAACTCCGCCTGTCGCTCGAAGGGAATACCCTGCTGATCCTTGTTGGTGAAGAAGCCTGAAATATCGGGGTCGCCCCAAGAGGTGCGTGGCGTCGCATAACTGGACGGCCCCTGGCCCGCGAGAGAGGCCGCTGCCAGCGACACTGCCACGGTTGCAACCGCCAGCACGCCAATGCCTTGCCTGTTCATATGATTGCTCCCTTCACGTGACCGCTTGCCACCCGAATCACTCCCCACGTTCTCGTCAGGCGCGGCTGAAGCCGAACCCTGGCGAGACTCTCCCCTCTCCTCTCAGTGCCTGAGGCGGAGGCTCGCTCGAATTATCTCACACTACCGACGCTTGACGAGGTCCGGAAACCGCGCCTTCAGCTCCTCGAGTTTCGGCAGGTCGTTTGCAACGATGTAGGCATGCGTGGGATGACGGTCGAGGAAGTCCTGGTGCTCCGGCCCTGCCGGATAGAACCCCGCGAAGGGGACGATCGTCGTCACGATGGGGCGGCCGAACACCTGGTCGCCCTCCAACTGCTCGACCGACGCCACGGCGGCCGCCCGCTGGTCCTCGCCGAGGTAGAAGATGGACGATCGGTACTGCCGGCCCTGGTCGGGCCCCTGGCGGTTGAACTGCGTCGGATCGTGGGCGACCAGGAAGTACACGTCGAGCAGCTGGCGGAACGTGATCCGCCGGGGATCGTAGGTGATCCGCACCGACTCGGCGTGATCGGTGATGCCAAGGCTGACGAGCGCGTAGTGGGCCTTCCAGCTGCTGCCACCGGCAAAGCCCGACACGACGTCGACGACGCCGTCGAGGCGGTCGAAGATCGCCTCCATCCCCCAGAAGCAGCCGCCGGCCAGCACGGCGACTTCCCGCGTCCCGGCCTCACCGCCCGGGCCCTCACCGCGCGCAGCCGCGAACGGGACCACGCTCAGGGCTGCCGCCAGGATCAGACCGCGTGAGAGGTGCGCGCGCATCATCGAAAGCTCTCAGCTATCACAGGCCGGCTCTCCCGCGACTTCGCTCCAAGTATACGCGTGCCGCCGGGCGCCGCGGTCACCAGGATTTGGCATGCTAGCCTACTCGCAGGCATAATAAAAGGCTCCGCAGGGCCACCCGGCCCTCCGGGACGACAAGCAGGAATATGGCCGGAAAGTCCCCCAAAGAGACGCCCCACTCCCGTCCCGAGGCGGTCGTCGAAGTCATGGACACGACGCTCCGCGACGGCGAGCAGGCCGAAGGCATCTCGATGATGCCGGCCGAAAAGCTGACGATTGCCCGCCAGCTCCTCGAAAAAGTCAGGGTGGACCGCATCGAGGTGGCCTCGGCGCGGACGAGCGCCGGCGAGCACGACGCCGTCAAGCGGATCGCGGAGTGGGCCGAGTCGGCCGGGTGCCTCGACCGCGTGGAGGTGCTGGGGTTTGTGGACGCCGACGCGTCGGCGGACTGGGCGCGCACGGTGGGCGCGCGCGTGATCAACCTGCTGACGAAGGGCTCGCTCCGCCACTGCCGCGAGCAGCTCCGGCGCACGCCCCAGGACCATCTCGATGACATCCAGCGGACAATCGAGTACGGCGTCAAGCGCGGCCTCGCGTTCAACGTGTACCTCGAGGACTGGTCGGGCGGCATGACGGGCTCGCCCGACTACGTCATGGCGCAGATCGAGACGCTCGCGCGCATGCCCGTCCGGCGCATCATGCTGTGCGATACGCTCGGCATTCTGGCGCCGTCGCAGGTGCGCCGTTTCGTCGGTCAGATCGTCGCGGCGTTTCCAGCCCTCCGGTTCGACTACCACGGCCACAACGACTACGGCCTGGCCACCGCCAATACGCTGGAGGCGGTCCTGGCGGGCGCCCGTGGCGTGCACGTGACGGTCAACGGGATGGGCGAGCGCGCCGGCAACACGCCCCTCGACGAGGTGGTCGTGTCGCTGCGCGATCATGCCGGCGTCGCGACGCGGGTCGACGAACGGGCGCTCGCCGACATCAGCCGGCTGGTGGAGGTCTTCTCGGGCCGTCGCATCGCCGTCAACAAGCCTATCGTCGGCGAGAACGTCTTCACGCAGGCCGCCGGCGTGCACGCCGACGGTGACAAGAAGGGCAACCTTTACGAGAGCCGCCTGGGCCCGGCGCGGTTCGGCCTGCACCGCTCCTACGCCATGGGCAAGCTCATGGGCAAGGCCAGCCTCGACTTCAACCTCGAGCGTCTCAATGTCACGCTGACCAAGGAGCAGAAGCAGCAGCTCCTTGCCCGTATCATCGAGCTGAGCGACCAGAAGAAGAACGTCACGAAGGCCGACCTGCCGTTCCTGATCTCAGAGATGCTGCAGTCGCCCGAGCTGCGCGTGTTCGAGGTGAAGGACTACTCGGTGATGAGCAACCGCGGCCTGCGCCCCACCGCCACCGTGCTCGTGCGCTATCGCGACAAAGACATCCAGGCGACCGGGTCGGGCGACGGGGGCTACAACGCCTTCATGCAGGCCCTCAAGAGCATCGAGAAGCAGCTCGGCTTCCGCCTGCCGGCGCTCGTCGATTACGAGGTGCACATCCCGCCGGGCGGCAAGACCGACGCCCTCGTCGAGACCACCATCAAGTGGGAAGGCGGGCTGAAGACCCGCGGCGTGCACAGCGACCAGCTGGCCGCAGCCATCCAGGCGACCGAACACGCCCTGAATCTCATCGCGCTCCACAGCAGCGACGTGCGCCGCCCGGCCCGCCGGACCCGCGGTACGCGCCGGCCACTCTCGCGGGTCGTCAAGCCGGCGGTCTGAACAGCCGCGATCGCCAGGCGGCAGAGCGGGCGGCGTCGCTCAGTGCACGATGCCCGCGGCCATGCCGTCGACGATCGCCGCCAGACGCTCGACGACGATCGGGTCGAACTGCCGGCCGGCCGCCATGCGCAGCTCCGACAACGCGTCTCCGGGCGCCATCGCCGTTCGGTACGCCTGCGTGTGGGTCAACACGTCGAACACGTCGGCCACCGCAATCACCCGGCTCCCGAGCGGAATCGCCGACCCCGCCAGCCCGAACGGATAACCGTAGCCGTTGTACCACTCCCGCGTTGCCAGCACGAGGTCGGCGGCCCGCTGGAGCGACGGAACGCTCTTTATGACATCGGCTCCAATGACCGGGCACTCGTGAAGGATCGCTCGCTCGTCGGGCGCCAGTTGCGCCGGCTTGCACAGCAGCGCCTCGGGGATGGCGATCTTGCCGACATCGTGCAGAATGGCGGCGCGCTCGAGGTCGGAGAGCTCCGGCTCGCGGATCCCCGCCTCGTGCGCCAGCGCGATTGCCAGCCGGCTCACGCGCTCGGCGTGACCGCGAGCCGCGGCGTCGCGCGCGACGAGCATGTCGAGCATCGCGTCACAGGCGCGCGCCATCGAATCGTGCGCATGCGCGACCGCCGCCATCATGTCCCGCTGCCGGACTTGCAGCTCCCGATTGAGCGTCTGCCGCCACTGGCGCGCGTCGACGACGGTGCGCCGCCAGGTGAGCGCGCGCTCCATCACGCGGCGCAGCTGATCGCGGCTGAACGGCTTGAGCAGATAGTCGACCGCGCCGACCTGCAGGCTCGCCAGCGCCGGATCGAGCTCGGGCAGCGCCGTCGCCATGATGACGGCCGTTTCCGGATATCGCTCGCGCAGCTGGCCCGCCAGCCACAGCCCATCGTGCCCCGGCATGCAGATATCGCACACGGCGACCCCGGCGGGCTCGGCGCCCATCGCGCTCAGGGCCTGCTCGGCGTTGGACACCGCCCGCGCTTCGTACCCAATCGTCCTGACCCAACGCGTCATCAGCGATCGCGCTCCGGCTTCGTCATCCACAACCAGCACGGAATCCATCACATCCTCCTTGTTCCACCGGATCCTCCCCGTGATGAGGGATCAGGCGCCGCACTCCGAGAGAGCAAGCTGCCTGCCAACCCGCCCGCACACCGACCGCACGAATTCATTGATGAATTTCACACACATGCGTATCCCTGTGCGCTCTCCGCCCACATCGCGAGGCCCACCGTGTGCCGCTTCCGCCCACCCGCCCTTGACACCGCCGTCTCAGGTGCCGTCTCCTATAGCGCATGACAACGGACGCCAAGCCGCGGGTTGGCTGGGTCGGGACCGGCGTGATGGGTGCGCCGATGTGCGGACACCTGCTGGCCCGCGGCTATCGGGTGGCCGTCCACACCCGAAACAAAGCGAAAGCCCAGGCGCTCCTGGACAGCGGCGCGACGTGGGCCTCGACGCCAGGCGCGGTCGGCCAGCAGGCCGACATCGTCTTCACGATCGTGGGGCTCCCGCGCGAGGTGCGCGAGGTGTACTTCGGCGAACAGGGTCTGCTCGCAGCGGCGCGGCCGGGCCAGGCGTTCGTGGACATGACGACGACCGAGCCGACGCTGGCCCGGGAGATCTACGACGCCGCGCGCGCGAAGGGCGCCGCGGCACTCGACGCGCCGGTTTCGGGCGGCGACGTCGGCGCGCGCAATGCCACGCTGTCGATCATGATCGGGGGCGACCGGCCGCTCTTCGACAAGACGCTGCCGCTCTTGGAGGCCATGGGCAAGCGCATCGTGTACCAGGGCGGCGCGGGTGCGGGCCAGCATACCAAGATGTCGAACCAGATCGTCATCTCGGGGACGATGATCGGCGTGTGCGAGAGCCTGCTCTACGCGCACAAGGCCGGGCTCTCCCTCGACACGATGCTTGACACGATTCGCGGGGGCGCGGCGGCCTGCTGGGCTCTCGACAATCTGGCGCCACGCATCGTCAAGCGCGACTTCGCGCCCGGGTTCTTCGTCGAGCACTTCATCAAAGACATGGGGATCGCCCTGGCGGAAGCCGAACGGATGGGCATCGCGCTGCCGGGCCTCGCGCTGGTGCACCAGCTCTACGTCGCCCTGCGCGCCCAGGGGCACGGCCGGAGCGGCACGCAGGCACTCATGCTGGCGCTCGAGTCGATCTCGGCCACCGGGCCGGCGCCCGCATGAGAGGCGACGCTCGAGAATTGGAAGCACGAACGCCGCCGCGAACGCCCGGACGGGATCGTTCCCGAGTGCTTCGAAAGACCGGCGCAGCCGATTTGGAGAAACTGGGGGACAACCGCCAATGAGTCTTCAGCCCTGGCAGCGGGCCGCCATCCTGGCCGCTGCCAATTACTTGCGAGAAATTAATGCCGCCGGCTCCCGCGACGCCAGGACGACGGCCCTTCATCAAGGCCTGCTCGAAGTGCTCGACCCGGCGCGCCGCCTGGCGCGGCTGCAACGCGAGATGGCCACCGCAGCCAAGGAGGCCGCTTCCGCGAACCGGGAACGGCGGAGGGGCGACGAGCGACGCAGGCTGGCCGAGCGGCGCAAGACCGACCTCGGCCGCCCAGTTGGCAATCGCCGCGCCGGGCGCGACCGCCGATCGGGCCGCGAACGCCGGCACAAGTACTAATCCAGCCTGAACCGGCACCGCGTGCTGACGGTGCCGGCGGGCCGGCACCCCGTGAACAACTGGCGGCCTGAACGAGATCCCGTGGCGCTGCCCGCTGCTGCCCTGCTCCGCCCGATGCTGGCCACGCTCGCCGAGCCGCCGTTGCCGTCGCTCGAGAACGCGCGGCTGGTGTACGAGCCGAAGTACGACGGCATTCGCGCCCTCGTCGAAATTGTGCCGCGGAAAGGCGGCACCGACGTGCGGCTGTTCTCGCGCCTCGGCAACGAGAAGTCGGCGCAGTTTCCCGAGCTGGTCGAGGCGCTGTCGGCGTTCGGCGCGCGGCTGCGCGCCTCAGCCGTTGTGGACGGCGAGATCGTCGCGCTCGATGGCCTAGGCGAGCCGGCCGGCTTCCAACGTCTGCAGGGTCGCCTCCATCTCGGCCGTCCCGGCGCCGCCCGCCGGCCCACCCAGCCTGTCGCTCTCATCGTCTTCGATTTGCTCCGCGACGGCCGCGATGCGCTGGCCGACCGCCCGTGGACGGAACGCCGCGCGCGTCTTGAACGTTTGTTTGGGAAGAAGGCTCCCGACCCCTTTTCGCCCATCCGGCTCAGTGCGACGGCGCGCGGTGACGGCCGCGCGCTCTTCGCGAAGGCTCGCGAGTGCGGCTGGGAGGGCCTCATCGTCAAACGGGCCGACTCGCCCTACCGGGTGGGCAGGCGAAGTCCCGACTGGCTCAAGCTCAAGCTCGTGCACGAGCAGGAGTTCGTCGTGGGAGGCTGGACCGACCCCCGCGCGTCGCGCGAGCATTTCGGCGCGCTGCTGCTCGGCTACTACGAAGGCGGCGCCCTGAAGTACGCGGGGCACACGGGGAGCGGGTTCGACGAGCAGGAACTCGCCCGCGTCAAGGAGCTGCTCGACGAGCTGGCCCGCCGTACCTGTCCGTTTGACGCAACCCCGCGGACCAACGAGCGGCCGCACTGGGTGAAGCCGCAGCTCGTCGCGCAGGTGAAGTTCACTGAATGGACCGATGAAGGCCTGTTGCGGCATCCGATCTACCTGGGCCTGCGCCATGATGTCAAGCCGGAGACCGTGCGCCGCGAGCCGCCCGGCCCGGCCAGACTGTCCGCACGCGCTGCACCAACGCGAACCCTGGCCCGCACTGCCGCGCCGTCAGGAAACCCTGGCCGCACCCCCGCGCCATCCCCGTCCCCCCTGACGCGCACAGCGCTCGATCGCCTGCGTGACGACCTCACGCGCATCGAAGCCGAGCGCGGCAACGGCGTCCTCTCGTTGCCCGGCGAGATCCGTGTGTCGGTGACCAACCTGAGGAAGGTCTTCTGGCCGGGCGCGAAGATCACCAAGGGCGAGCTGCTCCGTTACTACGTTGCCGTCGCGCCCTACCTGCTGCCAATCGTCGAAGACAGGCCGCTCGTGATGAAGCGCTTTCCCAACGGCATCACGGGCAAGGCGTTCTACCAGCAGCGGGCGCCCGACACGGTGCCTGAAGCCGTGCGCGCAGAACGCGTCGCGGGCGACACCGACGTGCCGGCGCGCCTGGTCGGCGGCTCCCTCGCCACGCTCCTGCACATGGCGCAACTGGCTGCCATCTCGCAGGACCCCTGGTTCTCGCGCGTCCAGTCGCCTCGCGAGGCGGACCACGCGGCCATCGATCTCGATCCGGGCGAGGGCGTCCCGTTTTCGCGGGTGCTCGATACCGCGCGGTGGGTGCGTGACGAGCTCGAGGCCATCGGCGTCCGCGGCTTTCCGAAGACCTCCGGGGCCGACGGCCTGCACATCTACATCCCGCTCGAGCCGGGCACGCCGTACGAAGCCGGCATGCTCTTCTGCCAGATCCTCGCCACGGTGGTGGCACAGAAGCATCCCAAGGTTGCCACCGTCGAACGCACCGTGCGGCAACGCGGCCGGACCGTGTACGTTGACTGCCTGCAGAACATCGAGGGCAGGACGCTCGCCTGCGCCTACAGCGCGCGCGCCAGCGACTACGCTGGCGCCTCGACGCCGCTCACCTGGGAGGAGGTCGACGAGGGGCTCGACCGGCGCGATTTCACGATCCGGACGCTGCCGGCGCGGCTCGATCAGGTCGGCGATCTGTGGGCCCGACTGCGCACGTCCAGGGGGGCGAACCTGCTGGCGGTGGAACGGTATGTCAGGGGTTAGAGGGTAGGGGTTGGGTGGATGCGGTTCGGGGCCCGGCGCTAAAGGGGAACGGCCCATGGACGGAGAGTGG
>JACQVC010000404.1 GCA_016209995.1 Gemmatimonadota bacterium | reverse complement strand
CGGGCCACGAGCTCCTTCCCCGTGCCGGACTCGCCCGTGACGAGCACGGTCGAGTCGACCGGTGCGATCTGCACGACGCGCTCGAGCACCTCGCGCATGGCTTCGCTCTCGCCCACGATTCCGGTGACTTCGCGCAGCTGGTGGCGCTGAATCACACGGCGGGCCAGCAGCACGACCTCATCGGCGTCGGGAGGTGAGCGGAAGCACTCGTCCAGGCGGAGCTCTCGCGCCACGGCCTGGGGGTGTCCCATTTCCGGGCTGGCGAAGCCGAAGACCGGGAGGCGCAGCTTGGCTCGGGCCTCGCGCGCGAGGCGGCGCGCCCGCTCGTCGCCGGGGTCGCCGGTGAGGATCAAGAGCTGTGCGTCACGGAGACCCGTCAGGCGCTCTGCGGGTGTGAGAAGCTCGATCTTGTGACCGTCCCGCTCGAGAGCATTGCGGAGGTTGCCGGCGAGCTCCAGGTCATCCGTAGTGATGGCGATCATCGTGGCGGCGTCAGCCCACGGCTAATGCCCGGCGGGGGCGTCCTTGAGCAGCGCGACGGCGTGCTCGACCACCGGCTCGAGGGCCGACAAGCCATCGCGAACACCCGCGGGGCTGCCCGGCAGGTTCACGATCAGAGCCCGGGCACGCGTGCCGGCCACGCCGCGCGACAAGGCGGCATACGGTGTGGCGTTCACGCCGCGAGCCCGCAACAGCTCCGCGATCCCCGGCGCCTCGCGCTCGATGACGGCGCGCGTGGCTTCCGGCGTCACATCCCGCAGGGCCAGACCCGTGCCGCCGGTGCTCAGGATCAGATCCGCAGCGTCTTCGTCGGCCCAACGACCCAGCCAGTAGACGATGGCCGCAGACTCGTCGGGGACGAGCTCGCGGGCAGCCAGGCGATACGCTCGCGCCGCGCACCACTCAGCAATCACCTCGCCGCTCCGGTCCTCGCGTTCACCGCGGGACACACCGTCGCTGACCGTAAGAATCGCCACGCGCACCGCGCTCATTTGCGAATCGAGCCGTTCCGGTAGAACGGCGGGCGCTCCGTCTTCGCCGGAACCTTTCGCCCGCGAATGACGATGTCCACCTCCGTTCCGGGAGCCGCAGCCTCGGTCGCCACATACGCCAGCGCGATCCCGTCCCCCAGCGTGGGACTCACGGTGCCGCTCGTGACGACGCCGACAGATTCGCCGCTCCGCTCGACGGAATAGCCGTGTCGCGGAAAACCGCGTTCGAGCAGGCGGAGCCCGCTCAGCCGGGCAGTCGCTCCCTCCTCCTTCTGCCGCCGCAGGGCAGCCCGCCCCACGAACTCACCCTTCTCCAGCTTGACGATCCAGCCCAGCCCGGATGCAAGGGCCGTGTGCTCCTCATCGAGATCGTTCCCGTAGAGGGCATAGCCGACCTCGAGTCTCAAGGAGTCTCGCGCTCCCAGGCCGGTGGCGATCAGACCGCTGCGGCCCCCAACCCTCAGGAGCTCGCGCCACAGAGCGGCGGCGCCGTCGGCCGCGACGTACAGCTCGAAGCCATCTTCGCCCGTATAGCCGGTGCGGCTGATCGTAGCGGGACGACCGTTCACCGCTCCCTCGGCAAAGTGGTAATAGCGAATTCGGTCCAGATCGACGCGAGCCAGCTCGGCGAGAATGTCCTGAGCCCGCGGTCCCTGGAGCGCGAGCAGAGCGATGTCGTCGGAGCGATCCGCCACGTTCACGTCGAAACGAGCCGCGTGACGCTTCACCCACGCCACGTCCTTTTCCCGGTTCGCCGCGTTGACCACGAGCATGAACCGGTCGGGGTAGCGGTAGACCACCAGATCATCGATGACGCCGCCATCCTCGCGGCAGAGGGCCGAGTACTGGGCCTGCCCGCTCTCGAGCCGGGACGCATCGTTTACGGTGAGAAATTGCACGAGCTCGAGCGCCTGAGGACCCCGAATCTCGATCTCGCCCATGTGAGAGACGTCGAAAAGCCCGGCGGCCGTGCGCACACCCCGATGCTCGGCCGTGATGCCCTCGGGATACTGCACGGGCATCTCATATCCGGCGAAGGGCACGATCTTGGCCCCGAGCGCCACGTGCTCCTCGTACAGCGGAGTTCGCTTCAGGACCTCACTCATGGGTCTCCCCCTGACTCCCCGGCCATGAGGGCGAGGATCAGTGCTTTCTGCACGTGGAGCCGATTCTCCGCCTCGTCGTACACGCGGGAGCGCGGTCCGTCGATCACGCCCGACGTCACCTCTTCGCCACGGTGCGCCGGAAGGCAGTGCAGGAATATGGCCGCCGGGTCGGCCAGGGACATGAGGTGCTCGTCCACGCGATACCCCTGAAAGGCCCGGGCACGAGCCGCCGCTTCCTGCTCCTGGCCCATCGAGGTCCAGACGTCGGTGGTCACCACGTGAGCGCCCCGCACGGCGTCGCGCGGGTCGCGAAACAGCTCGACGTTGCCCTGTTTCACGGCCTGCGCGAGAAGCGTCGGATCCGGGCCGTACTGCGCGGGACACGTCAAGCGCAGCTCGAACTCGAGGCGAAGGGCTGCGTCCATCCATGAATTCGCCACGTTGTTCCCGTCCCCGATCCAGGCGATCCGTCGTGTGCGCAGGTCGGGTCCGAACTCCTCGCGTACGGTGAGCAGATCCGCCAATGCCTGACACGGGTGAAACAGGTCCGTGAGCGCGTTGATCACGGGGACCGTGGCGTGAGCCGCCAGCTCGACCAGATCCTGGTGCGCGAACGCGCGCATGACGATTCCATCGACATAGCGGGAGAGCACGGCAGCCGTGTCGCGCAACGACTCGCCGCGCGCCAGCTGCGTGTCCTGAGCGGCGAGGAAGAGAGCATGCCCACCAAGCTCGTACATCCCCACCTCGAAAGACACGCGCGTGCGGGTGGAGCTCTTGAGGAAGATCATGGCCAGCGTCTGGCCGACTAGCGGCCGGCCACTGTCGTCACCGGCCTTCAGGCGCACGGCTCGTTCGAACAGCGTCTCCAGCTCCGCGCCGCTCAGGTCGGCTACCCTCAAGAAGTCGCGCTTGCGTGATCCCCCGCTCACCCGCTCACCCGTTCACAGAATGTACCGCCTCAAGTCTTCGTTCTCGGCGATCCGACTCAGGCGTTCGCGGACGAACTGGCGCGTCACGACCAGTCGCCGATCACCGCCATCGGGCAGGTCGTATAGAATCTGATCGAGAAGCGTCGTGAGCACGGTGTGCAGGCGCCGCGCGCCGATGTTCTCCATACGCTCGTTGACCTCTCCCGCGATACGGGCGATCTCGTGGATGCCATCGTCCTCGAAGATCAACTCGGCTCCTTCGGCAGCGACCAGCGCCTGATATTGGCGGATCAGGGCGTTCTTGGGCT
>JACQVC010000412.1 GCA_016209995.1 Gemmatimonadota bacterium | reverse complement strand
GGCCCAGGCTCACCGCTTTGCGCGGGTCCATCGGCCCGACGGCGAAGGCGGCCTGCGGGCGGAGGAAGGCGATGCCTATGCTCGTTACACCAATCACGCGTTCGGCACGCTGAGCCTGTCCTCCTCCGCCGGCGACTATCTGACCTTCGCCCGGATGCTGCTCAATGGCGGGGAACTGGATGGTGTCCGCATCCTGGGCAAGAAGACGGTCGAGTTGATGGCGCGGAACCACCTGCCGGCCGGCATTCCCTCCATCAACAACGGGACCGGCCCGGCCGCGACCGGTTACGGCCTGGGCGTCTCCGTCACCCTGGACCCCGCGGCCCTGGGCCGGTTGGATTCCGTCGGGAGCTTCGGTTGGGGCGGCGCCGCCACGACGGTCTTCCGCGTCGACCCGATGGAGGACATGGCCTACGTGATCATGGCCCAGCTCTGGCCCAATAACACGGCCCTACTGGACAAGGTAACAGACGCTCATCTACCAGGCCCTGGTGGATTGAAGGGCCGCGCGCCGCCACCAAGGTCGCGCCGTCGGACTGTGGCGGAACACAGGAAGGAGTGCAGGCATGAATGACACAGGCGCCGCGATAGCGGCCGCGGCCACGGTGGGCGCAATCGGGCACCTACCCGGACCTGGTCAGCGTCGCCGACCCGTCGAGCCTCCAGACCGACGTCCGCATGCCTCCCACTCCCCCGCTTCCATGGCCTCCCGCACGCCCGGCAGCGTCTTGACGCCGTAGCCAGTGTAGTAGCCGGGCACGCTCTACGACGCGCGGGTGGCCGATCGCGGCGACGAGCCTCTAGAAGTCGAACTGCGCGCTGAGCTTGAAGAGCCGCGCCACCGTGATCGACAGGGGATTCAGATACGCGGCCCCGTAGGCCTGTTGGTACACGTCCGGCGTGCTCGAGTTGAACAGGTTGAACACATCGCGCGCAATCAACGCGCGCGTCCGGCCGTACCTGACGTTCTTGCCGATCCGGAAATCGGCCTGGCAATGGTCTCGACCGCGTGGCACGCCCCGGCCAGGCCTCTCACGTTCCACGAACGGTGATGGCGATCCCGGACGCGCGCGGGGCGTCAACCGAACAGCAGGCGGGGCAGCCGGAGCGCGAGATCGGGGAACGCCAGGAGGAGGGCGAACAGCACGGCGTTCGCCACGAGGAACGGCGTGACGCCCCGGTAGAGCGTCGCGATCGCGATGTCGGGCTGCTGCGCGCGGATCACGAACAGGTTCATGCCCACCGGCGGCGTGATCAGGCCGATTTCGACCACGACCACGATCATCTGGGAACATCAGACCGGCCAGACCGGGATGGGCCCGCCGATCACGTATCAGGTCGCCGGGCGGCAGCAGATCTCGTTCATGGGCGGCACGGGCCGCGGCGGAACGCCGCCAATGGTCTATACCTTCGCGCTGGATCCCAAGTGAAAGCGAAAACGCGATCGACGACCAGCACGTCCTGTGTGGTTCGGCACGGCGTATCATCGGCCGATGACATGGAGGCTCTGACACACATGACGCGCACACGCAGAGAACTGCGCATCGGCACCCTGCTCGTCGTGCTGGCGCTCACCACGTTCGCCGACTCGCCCATCGCCCAGTCGGCGGCGCAGAAGCTGCCCGACGCCGTCACCGCCGACGCCCGGCACTACACCGTGGAGTTCGAGGACGACATCGTGCGGGTGCTGCGCGTCCGGCTGCCTGCCGGAGAGAGCGCGCCGGCCCACGCGCACGCGGCCTACTGCGCGATCGAGATCACCGACTCGTCGCTCAGGGACGGCAACGGTCCGGTGTCCGAGAGCAAGGCCGGTCAGGTGTTCTGCGGCGACGCCACGTCGCACGCGCCGCGGAACGTCGGCCAGGGGCTCGCCGAGAGCATCGTCGTCGAGTTCAAGAACCGCCAGCGGGCGCGCTGACAACGGAGGCCGCCCTAAGACGCGGCCCCCCGTCTGCCTCTCGCAGTCCGTCAGTTTCCCGGCCGGCAGCCGGTCTGGATCCGCATCCCCGGATCCCAGTGCTCGTCGGCCTTGCCGTCCACGAACCGCCACATGTCGAACCAGGTGCTCGTGTAGGGCTTGCCGTTGTCGTGCTGGCACGTCATCGGCCAGATCACGGTCACGAGATCCCCCTGGGCGATCACGGCGACGATGGGCGTCGTGAGCGTGTCGCAGGTGGCCGCGCGCGGGCGCTTGAGCGAGTTGAAGAACGCCACGACGCCGGCGCGCCCGGACGCCGCGTTCGGGTTGTGCTGGATGTAGCGCTCGGTGAGCCACCGGTCCGCCTGGTCCCAGTAGTTGCACTGCAGCAGCTCGCGCATGATGCGCAGGGTGGCCTGCTTGTTGGCGTGCAGCCGCGGGTCCTTGTCGGTGAACAGCGACTCGTCGGGCTTGCCCATCACCGGTTCCTGCGCCAGCGCGGGCGCCGCCGCGGCCAGGAGAAGCAACGCAATCAGGAGTGTTCTCATTCTCATAGGCCACTAACCTATACTCTGATCCATATGGGACGCAATCGATTCGCGGCCGCGGTCTGCGGCGCGCTGGCCATCCTTGTTTTCACGAGCGCGGCGTTTCTCGGCGCGCAGGCTCCGGCGGCACCGCAGGGGGCTGCCACTCCCCCAGCCCAGCCGGGGGCTGGCCGCGGCGGCGGGATACCGGGCACGGAAACGGGCTGGTCCACGTTTCAAACCCAGTGCGCCGGCTGCCACGGCGTCGTGACCCGCATCGGCACGGCGCCGATGACCGCTGAAATCCGGGCGATGACGCCGGAGCGGATCAACGCGGCGCTGCAGGGCAAGACGCACCAGGGCCGCACGCTGAGCGACATCCAGGCGCGCCGCGTGGGCGAGTTCATGGGCGGACGGCCGCTCGGCAGCACGAACGCCGCCGACGCGAAGGACATGCCCAATCAGTGCCGCGCGAACCCGCCGATGACGGATCCCGCGCAGTCGCCCGGCTGGAACGGCTGGAGCCACGACCTGGCGAACACGCGGTTCCAGACGGCGGCGGCGCGCCTGGACGCGGCGAACGTGCCGAAGCTGACGCTGAAGTGGGCGTTCGGCTTCCCGTTCGGCGAGTCCAACAACGCGCAGCCGACCATCGTCTCGGGACGCGTCTTCGCCGCAAGCGACAACGGCTATCTCTATTCGCTCGACGCGAAGACCGGCTGCGTCTACTGGTCGTATCAGCAGGGCTCGATCGTCCGCAACTCGCCGACAATCGGCCCGGTGTCCGGAAACGGCAACGCGCGATGGGCGGTGTTCCTCGGCGACGGCCACGCGTACGTGCACGCCGTGGACGCGCAGACGGGCCGGCAGCTGTGGCGCGTGCGCGTGGACAACCATCCCGTGGCGCGCATCACCGCGGCGGTGAAGTACCACGAGGGCCGCGTCTACGTGCCGGTCTCGGGATCCGAGGAGTTCAGCGCCGGCAACATCGACTACCCGTGCTGCACCAGCCGCGGCGCGATCGTCGCGCTCGACGCGAACACGGGCAAGCAGATCTGGGCCACCTACAACGTCGGCGAGCCGAAGCCGTGGAAGCAGAATCCGAACGGCGTTCAGTTGTACGGACCTTCGGCCGGCGGGATCTGGGCGGCTCCGACGATCGATCCCGTGCGGGGGGCGCTCTACGCCGGCACGGGGGACGCGGTCACCCCGCCCGAGTCACCGCTCACCGATGCCGTCGTCGCGATGGACCTGAAGACGGGGAAGGTCCTCTGGTCGTGGCGGTCGCTCGAGTACGACCTCTTCATGGGCGGCTGCGGGGGCGCGACGCGCAGCGAGGCGTGCCCGAGCCCGATGGGGCCCGACTTCGACATCGGCAACTCGCCGATCCTGGTGACGCTGGCGGACGGCAGACGCCCGCTGTTGGTCGGCCTCAAGAACGCCGACGTCGTCGCACTCGATCCCGACGCCAACGGTACGCTACTCTTCCGCGTGAATCCGCTCGGCGCGACGCCCGGGGCGACCGGACGCGGCGGCCGCGGCGCGATCGTCTGGGGCGGCGCGGCCAGCGAGGGCAAGGTCTACTACGGGACCGGCGCGCGAGGCGTGGCGGCGGTGCAGGCCGCAACCGGCGAGAACGCGTGGCTGTTCACGGCCCCAGGAGCGCGCGGCGGCACCGCAGGACTCGGCGCCGCGCCCACCGCGATTCCAGGCGTCGTCTTCGAGGGTGCGACCGACGGCCAGCTCTTCGCCGTCAACAGCGCCGACGGCACACAGCTGTGGCAGTTCAACACGGCGCAGGACTTCGACACCGTCAACAAGGTCACGGCGCGCGGCGGCGCGATCAGCACCTCCGGCGCCGTCGTCGTGGACGGCATGGTTTACGTCAGCTCCGGCTACGCGATCGTCGCCGGCGCGTCGGCGGGCAACGTGCTGCTCGCATTTGGAACTGAGTAGCGATGGAGACGGACATTATGAAGAAGCTTCTCTGGCCTCTCTGCACGGTGACTCTGGCTGTTCTCACCGTCCCGTTGGCGGGTCAACAGGAGGTGCCGATGCGCGGCAACACACCCGTGGCGCCCTCGGGCATCAAGACTCCCCCGTTGCCAACCGCGCCCGTCCGCTACGAGACAGCCGAGGGGCAGACCATCCAGGTGAGCGTGTACGCCCGCGGCTTCGAGAACCCGTGGAGCATGGCGTTCGTGTCGGACGACACGATCCTCGTGGCCGAACGCGGCGGCGCCATCAAGGCCGTGCGGAACGGCGTGGTCGATCCGAAGCCGGTGCCCGGCGGGCCCAGGGCGATTGGCGCTGGTCTGTCGGGAACGGACCTGGCGCTGCATCCCGACTTCGAGCGCAATCGCCTCGTCTACATCAGCTACACCAAGCCGCTTGACGATCAGCCAGCCGCCGCCCCGGCCGCGCCCCCCGCCGCTGGAGGACGAGGTGGTCGAGGCGCGGCGCCGCGAACGACGGTGGCAGTGGCGCGGGCAGTCTGGGACGGCAAGGGGTTCACCGACACGCGGGACATCTTCGTGGGCACCGGCGGCAGCGGCGGGCCGATCGCGTTCGGCGGCGACGGCATGCTCTACGTCGCGCACGGGGGCGGCGACACGCAGTCCACCAAGACGCTCGGCGGCAAGATCCTGCGTCTCACGGACGAGGGCAAGGTGCCGCCGGACAATCCCTTCGTCGGCAACGCCGAGGCGAGGCCCGAGGTCTTCACGATGGGCCACCGCACGTTCCTGCGGATGGCGAAGCACCCGCTCACCGGCGCGATCTGGCAGATCGAGAACGGGCCGAACGGCGGCGACGAGGTGAACATCCTCACGCCCGGCACCAACTACGGCTGGCCGCTCATCAGCCTCGGACGCACCTATGGCGGGCCGTGGCAGGGACCGTTCACGAAGGAAGGGTACCGCGACCCGATCATCTACTGGATGCCGGCGATCGCCGTCTCGAGCATCACCTTCTACACCGGCGACGCGCTGCCGAAGTGGAAGGGCGACGTCTTCGTCACCGGCATGCGCTACGGCGAGATCCCGGGGACGGGACAACTGCACCGGATCCTGATCAACAGGGACCTCGAGGAGCTGCGCCGCGAGCCGCTGCTCGTCGATCTGCGGCGGCGGCTGCGCGACGTGAAGCAGGGGCGCGACGGGCTCCTCTATGTCCTCACCGACGAGGCCGACGCAGTGATGCTGAAGATCGAGCCGGCCGAGTGAGTCGAGGACACCTGGTCGCGCTCGCGCTCGTGCTGAGCGCGGCCGCGCCGGCCGCGCAGTCGCCCGGTTCGCTCGAGGCGCGCGTCAAGCGCCTCGAGGACCGGGAGCAGATCGCGCAGCTCCTGGTGGACTACGGCCGGCATCTCGACAGCCGGGATCTCGCGGCCTATGCGGCGCTCTTCGCGGAAGAGGGCGAATGGGCCGGCGGCTTCGGAACCGTCAAGGGGCGCCGCAACATCCAGGCGTTCATGGAGAAGAGCCTTGGCACCGACCCGAACCGCGGCGGCAGCTATCACGTGATGTCGAACTTCGTCATCACCGTGAAGGGCGACACGGCCACGGCGTGGTCGCGGTGGACGTTCATCGTCCCCGGCGAGCGCGGCGCGGCCGTCTCGCAGGCCGGGCGCTATGACGACACGTTCATCCGCGAGAAAGGCGCGTGGAAGTTCCAGCGCCGCGTGGCCTCGAACGACACGGCGCCTCCCGCGCCCGCGGGACCGCGATAGTCAGCGCAGGACGCCGCTCCAGCCGTTGCCCGTTGCTGCACCCAACCAGCGCCGCAGATCGCGGTCGGGTCTGCCGTTCGCCCAGCGAATGCGCTCCAGCCAGTCGCCAGGGCCGGTCAGCGGACGGACGGGTCCCAACGCACGGGCGCCTGCTCGGAAGCCACTCGGCGTCACCCGTCCCTGCCTCCTCGATCTCCTCGAGGCGCTTCCGCCCCGGCTTCGACGGCCTCCCAGGCCCCGCGGTGCGGCGGCGTGTGGAGGCCGTGCTCGAGGCCGGCACCGCACGGTGGTGTCTGCTCGTCCGGCTGGAGCCTTGGAACGGCGCCGGCGGCGACCGGAAGAAGAAGGTCCTGCGCGAATTCGAACGGCGCATCCCGGAGCTTCCGATCGCGTCCCAGGTCTGGGACGACGCGTACGGCCTGGCCCGGCGGTGCCAGGCGGCCGGCGTGCCCGTTCCAGCCACCGTCGCGCTCATCGAGGCGTGTGCCCGCCATCACGGTGCGGCGCTCGAGCAGGCCGACGCCGATTTCGACCGTATCGCGGAGGCGGCGCCGCGGACCGCTGACGGCGCGGGCGGGCAGGAATGAGCTGCCGGACCTTTTCGCGACCGATCTGTGCTAAAAAGAGGCCGGATGGACACCGATGAGGCTCCGTCGATTGGGGCATTTGCGGAGGGGGAACCATGAAGAGAGCGATTATCGTGCCCGCCGTCGTGCTGTTCACCGCGCTGAACGGGTCGAGCGCCTACGCCGATCAGGCCGCGGACCGGGAAGCCATCAACGCGCTGATGTGGCATTACGCCCGCGCCCTCGACACCCTGAGCGCCGAGGCCTACGCCGCGCTCTATACCGAGGACGGCGAGTTCCGTGCAGGTGGTACGGCCGTCACGGGGCGGGATGCCCTGCGGAAGATGATCCAGGACCTGAAGGCGCAACGGGCGGAACGCGCCGCCAAGGGAACGCCGTCCCCGGCCATGTACCACATGACGACCGACGCGTGGACGGAGTTCATCGACGACACCCATGCCCGCCACCACACGTACTGGATGACCGTGTTCGGCCCGGCGACGCAGGGCGGCTCGCCCACGGTGGCGGCTGCCGGCCGCGGCGTCGACGACCTGGTCAAGGTCGGCGGCAAGTGGATGATTGAACGGCGGGACGTGGCCCCGCAGGACCAGGACTGAGGACGAGCGTGCGGTCGATCACGCGCGGCCCGTGAACATCGAGTCGCGGCTCACGATGCAGAGCCGATTGCCGAACGGGTCCTGGAAGTAGAATGACCGTTCGCCCCCACGGCCGCCGCGCGATCCGACCGAGAGGCCCCACGTCGGGAACGACCGCCGGCGAGAAGGACGCGCCCGCCCGCACACAAGATCCGCGTAGAACGCTGCGCCTCGAGCGATGTCGGCGACGGGAACAATCACGCGGAACAGGCGCGCCATGGGTCGGATCTCCTTTCGGCTGCGATCGGCCGCTCTCCATGGAGAGGCACGACCTCGACGGCCGCGATTCCATGGGGCATCGTCAGCGGACGAACCGCGACAAGAAGGCCCATGCCTCGTCCGAGGCGTGAAACAACGTCGTCCCTTCCCCGATGATACGCCGGCGAAGCCCCGGTGTCTCGACGCCGGGCCAGCCGTGCCCGGCGCCGGTCAGTCGAAGGTGCTCGACGGCGCCGTTCTTGCGGCAGCCATCCCACACGAGCCTCGTGACGGTGTGCGGTTCGGCATGGCGGCCCCGCTGCGCACGCGCCGCCCGCTCGTCCTCCGCGCGCACGTCGGCCACGCGAGGCGTCACCTCGCAACCGTTGTTCGCCGCCCATGAAGGCCGGCGATCCAGGACTCCGGCGAGCGGTTTTCGAAGGGAAGAGACGACTACGACAAATATGGCCGGAAGTCGTTCAAGACGCGAGCCGCTCCGTGACGCGTCTCGAGACCCGCCACAAGGCCTGGGAGGGCCCGGGGACGGGTGTGCATGCTGGAGGCCGGGGACAGCCGCCGGTCCGTCTCGACAGGCCCAACATCGCCAAAACCGCTCAAAACTCGGCCTTGACAGGCCAGGTTCAGGGGGCGATCATCCGTGCTGGGCCTGGGGGCGATCCATCCTGTGTCCAATGAAGGCGATTCCGTCGACTTCCCCCGCGGACCCACAGGGCCTTCATACGTCCTATCGTCCCGACAGCATTTCTGCGCGCAACCTCATCCCAGCACCCTCCATCACGTGACGGCCACAAATCCTGCCGCCGACTCGCGATCGGCGGTTCCTCCCGTAGCCCGCGGCCCGTAGCCCGGAGCTCGGAGCCCGACCACCTGTGATGAGCTTTCGCCGCGCAGCGGAGCGCGGACCGCTGCCGTTGGCCTCCGTGAGTTTTGGTTGTTGACGCTCGTGACCGTGCGAGGAGGCGTGGTATGCACCGAGTCCTGAACGCAACCGCTGCGCTCGTCGGGTTCCTGTTGTTCCCCAGTATCGCACTTGCCCAGGCCACGATCGCCGGCACCGTCCGGGACGCATCGTCGGCCGTACTCCCAGGCGTGACCGTGGAGGCCGCGAGCCGCGCGCTCATCCAGAAGGTCCGGACCGTGGTGAGCGACGGGACCGGACAGTACCGCATCACCGATCTCCCGCCGGGGACCTACGTCGTGACGTTTTCCCTCCAGGGCTTCACGACCGTGAGGCGTGACGGACTGCCGGTGTCGGGCTCGGGCGTCATCACCGTCAACGTCGACCTGCGCATCGGCGAGCTGCAGGAGACGATCACCGTCTCCGGCGAGGCGTCGGTCGTCGACACGCAGTCGGTCCGGCGCGAGGTGGTGCTGAACGCCGACACGCTCAATTCGCTGCCGGCGACGCGCGGCTACGGGTCCGCCCTGGCCGCCGTGCCATCCCTGAATATCGGCGGCGTGGCCGGTGCGGGCGCCACCACGGCGCCGACGACGCCGCAGATGATGTTCTTCACGGCGCACGGCGGCGCGAGCGGCGAGGGCCGCGTGATGACCAACGGTCTCACGGTGGCGGCGCCGTTCGGCGGCGGTGGTGTGTCGGACGTCACCTACGACATCGCCAACGCGGAAGAGATGCAGGTGCTCATCTCCGGCGGCCTCGGCGAGGCCGAGACGGGCGGGCCCAGCATCAACATCGTGCCGAAGTCGGGCGGGAACCAGTTCAACGGCTCCGCCTTCTACAGCACGTCGGGGGACTGGGCGACATCGAACAACGTGGACGACCGCCTGCGCGGATTCGGGATCACGCAGCCTCCCACGCTGCGCACCAACTGGGACGCCAGCGTCAGCCTCGGCGGCCCGATCGTCCGCGACCGCCTCTGGTTCTTCGGCAGCGTCCGCAACTGGGGCAACGCCGCGGTGGTGACCGGGATCTTCGCCAACCGGTATGCCGGGGACGCGTCGCGGTGGAACTACCTGGCCGACCCCAGCATCGAGGCCCGCCAGCCGGAGGGGCGACAGATCTATGCCGGCCGGTTCACGGCCCAGGCCACGCCGCGCAACCGCGTGACCTTCTCATACGACTACCAGCGGCGCTGCGGCGGCTCGACGCTCAAGTCCGATGGCGACGGCTGCCGCCAGGCGGGGACCGACTGGATCGGAAGCGGCCGGACTTTCGGTGCCGACACCGTGTCGCCCGAAACGTTTCCCGGCTACCACGACTTCCCGTACCACACGGTCCAGGCCACGTATTCGGCGCCGATCAGCAGCCGCACGCTGATCGAGGGCGGATACTCGCGGTTCGTCTACGGGTACGGCCGGTTCGGCATGGCGGCCCCGGACGGATTGATGGACTACATCCCGGTCACCGAGCAGACGGGCATCTACGGCCGCCCGAACTTCTCGTATCGCGGTGTCTTCGATCCGCTTGACTTCGGATTCAACGACAACGACGCGCTGAACTCGTCCTGGCGCGCCGCGGTCTCGTACGTGACGGGCGCCCACAACTTCAAGATCGGGTACACCGGCTCGTTCACCGAAGTGCACAACGGCCGGGTGCCGAACAACACGCAGCTGCGCTACACGTTCAACGCGAATGCACCGGCGACCACGCCGTGCACGGTCGTGGACGGCAACCGCCTGTGCCCGATTGCCGTGTCCTACTTCCTGGCACCGCGGTGGAACCAGCACGATCGGACGCAGACCCTGGGACTCTACGCGCAGGACCAGTGGACGATCGGACGGCTGACGCTCCAGGGCGGCCTGCGCTACGACCGGGCGTGGAGCTGGGCGCCGGCCGACGGCAACGGCACGACGGGCACCTCGCGCTTCAATCCCCAGCCGATCTCGTTCGAGCGGACGGTGAGCGTTCGCGGCTACAACGACATCACGCCGCGGTTCGGCATCGCCTATGACCTGTTCGGCAACGGGAGGACGGCGCTCAAGGTCAACGGCGGCAAGTACCTCGAGGCCGCCACGTCGGATGCCATCTACAGCTCCAACAACCCGGCGGCGCGGATCATCACCCGCGTGGGCTCGGGGCCGGGGAGCGCCGCCCGGGGCTGGACGGACGGCAACCAGAACTTCATGGTCGATTGCGACCTGCTCAATCCGGCGCTGCAGAACAACCTGGCGTCAGGCGGCGACCTGTGCGCGGCCCTCGGCGGCGTCAACCTGAACTTCGGCAACGCCAATCCCAACACGACGACGATCAACCCGGACATCCTGGGCGGCTGGGGCGTCCGCCCCTACGACTGGCAGCTCGGCGCCTCGGTGCAGCACGAGCTCCTGCCGCGGCTCTCGGTCGAGGCGGGCTACAACCGCCGGTGGTGGGGGAACTTCTTCGTCACCGACAACGTGCTGACGAGCGCCTCGGACTACGACGTCTATGCCATCGCCATCCCGCAGCACGAGCACCTGCCCGGCGGCGGCAGCACGGCATCCTTCGCGGCCATCACGCCCGCGGCGAGCGCCCGCGGCGCGCAGAGCTACATGACGAAAGAGACCGACTTCGGCGACGCACGCACGGCCTACTGGCACGGCGTCGATTTCACGGCCAGGGCGCGGCTCGCCAACGGCCTCACCGTTCAGGCCGGCACCAGCACGGGACGGGCCGTGCGCGATATGTGCGACGTCACCCGCGCCCTGCCGGAGCTGCTGGGCACGGCCCGGGTCGACTCCTGCGATGTCACCGAGAAGTGGGCGACGTCCTTCAGAGGGCTCGCCACTTACACCGTTCCGAAGGTGGACGTCCTGGTGAGCGCCAGCATGCGCTCGATCGAGACGACGCCCGGTGGCGGCGTGGCCACCAACGGCCTCTCGCTCGCCGCCAACTACGTGGTGCCGAACACCGTGATCCAGGAGTCGCTCGGGCGTCTCCCGGCCAACGCGCTCGCCACGGGGACGACGACGGTGAACCTGCTCAAGCCCGGCGAGCTGTACACGCTGCAGCGGGTCAGCCTCGTCGACATGCGGTTCGCGAAGATCTTCCGCTTCGCGGGCCGTCGGGCCGACGTGGGCATCGACCTCTACAATCTGTTCAACTCGAACGTGACGACCGCGTATCAGCAGACCTACGAGTTCCGGACGAACGGCGCGGCGTGGCTGACCCCCACGGGGATCGCGGCGCCGCGTCTCGCGCGGTTCCACGTCACGCTGAACTACTGATCGACATCCGGGGCACGGGCCGTCAGGCCCGGCCCCGGCCCGCCTCGGGCGGAGCGTCCCCGCCGCCCGTTACCGCCCCGTCTCCTGCCGCTCCGCGTCGCGCGCGCCGCTCAGGATGTTGCGCATGGCGTAGTTCCCCTCGTGCGGGACCCTTCACGGTGAACTCATAGCCTTCTCGAGGCCGTGGACCGCGCGCTGCGCCCGATCCTCCCCAACAAAAGGGAGGGCGCCAGCCTCCCACTCGGCGTATTATTGCC
>JACQVC010000411.1 GCA_016209995.1 Gemmatimonadota bacterium | reverse complement strand
GTGTACGGATGCTTTGGATCACGGTACACTTCACGGGCCGGCGCCGTCTCCACGATCCGACCCAGGTACATCACGGCCACGCGATCGCTCACATGCTCGACGAGCGCCAGGTCGTGCGCGATGAACAGGTAGGTGAGTCCCAGCTCGCCTTGCAGATCTTTCAGCAGATTGATGACCTGAGCGCGCACGGACACGTCAAGCGCCGACACCGGCTCGTCGCACACGAGGAGCTCGGGCTCGACCGCCAGGGCGCGCGCGATGGCAATGCGCTGGCGCTGGCCGCCGCTGAACTCGTGAGGGTAGCGGTCGCTATGCGCGGGGAGCAGGCCCACGCGGTCGAGGAGATGACGCACCCGAGCTTCAGCTCCGGAATCGCCCTTACGCCAGGCGAACCTTCGTTCGCGCGGGGGCCCCGGACCCTCTCCCCACGCGAACGCTCGTTCGCGCGGGGGCCCCGAGTCGCGAGCGAGCCCGTGGACGTGGAGCACCTCTCGTAGCATGTCGCCGACGGTCATGCGGGGGTTCAACGACCCGTAGGGGTCCTGGAACACCATCTGGGCGCGGCGCCGGAACGTCCTCAGCTCTCCGCCCTCGAGCGCGAGCACGCTCTTTCCGTCGAAGAGGACGTCGCCGGACGTGGGCTTCACGAGCCGCAGCAGTGCGCGCCCCATTGTGGTCTTGCCACAGCCGGACTCCCCGACCAGTCCGATGGTCTCACCCCTGCGCAGGGCGAACGAGACTCCGTCCACGGCGCGCACCGTGCCGCTCACGCGGCTGAACGTGCCCCGCCGCACGCGAAAGTGCACCCGCAGGTCGCGCACCTCCAGGACGGGGGGATGGGGGGTCATCGCGCCCCTGCAACCCGCGTCGGCTCCTCGACCAGCCAGCAGCGCGAGACGCGCCCGGCGCCGAGGGGGAAGAGCGGAGGCGCCTTCTGGCCACAGCGCTGCCACGCGTGCGGACAGCGCTCCCGGAAGCGGCACGCGTCGGGCCAATCCTGTGGCGCGGGCACGGCGCCGGGGATCATGGACAGCCGCTCTTGCACGTGGCCAAGGCGAGGGAGCGAGGCGAGGAGTCCCTGGGTGTACGGATGGCGCGGGCCGGTGAAGACCTCGGCGGCCGTCCCGCACTCGACGATCTGACCCGCGTACATGACCGCCACGCGGTCGCAGACGCCGGCCACGACGCTCAGGTCATGCGTGATGAGGATGAGCGCCATCCCGTGGCGGCGTCGAAGCTCGGCCAGCAACTCGAGGATCTGGGCCTGGATCGTGACATCGAGAGCCGTGGTCGGCTCGTCCGCGATGAGGAGATCGGGTTCACAGGAGAGCGCCATCGCGATCATGACGCGCTGGCGCATGCCGCCCGAGAGCTGGTGCGGATAGGTCCCGAACGCACGCTGCGCATCCGGTATCCCGACCTCGGCCAGCATGGCCTCGGCGACCTCACGGGCGGCACGGCCCTGCAGGTCACGGTGGAGCTCGAGCGCTTCCGTGATCTGGTGGCCGACGGTGAACACCGGATTCAAGGACGTGAGCGGCTCCTGAAAGATCATGGCGATGCGGTCGCCCCGCACGTCGCGCATCTCACGCTCAGACAGTGAAAGCAGCTCGGTGCCGCGGAGCCGCACGGAGCTGGGCGCGACGATGCGTCCCGGCGGCTCGGGCACGAGCCGCATGATGGAGAGCGCGGTCACGGTCTTCCCGCAACCCGACTCGCCCACCACCCCTCAGGCCTCGCCGGGCATCACGTCGAAGGAGACGCCATCCACCGCGGGAAGGACGCCGTGCTCGGTCGTGAAGCAGGTGGTGAGATCCCGCACCTCGAGGAGCGGCGCCGAGCGGCCGGCCGACTCGGAGCCCGTCATGCGCGCAGGCGCGGGTCGAGCGCGTCGCGCAGCCCGTCACCAACCAGGTTGAACGAGAGGACCGTGAACACGATGGCTAGCCCCGGGCACGTCGCGAGCCACCAAGCGTTCAGGAGGTATACCCGTCCGTCCGCCACCATAGTCCCCCACGACGGGGTCGGCGGCTGGACCCCGAACCCGAGGAACGACAGGCCGGCCTCGAGCACAATCACGTTGCCGATGCCCAGCGTTGCCGTCACGATCACAGGCGCCAGCGCATTCGGGATCAGATGGCGCAGCACGATCCGCCGCCGCGAATACCCGAGGGCACGCGCAGCCTGTACAAAGTCCCGCTCTTTCAGGCTCAACACCTCGCCGCGGACGATGCGCGCCGTGCCCGGCCACTGCGTGAGACCCAGGACCGCGACGATCAGGAATATCGACGGAGTGAAGAGCGCGACAACGGTGATGAGCAGCACCAGAGACGGAAACGAGATGATCATGTCCACGAAGCGCATGATGATCGCGTCCGCCCGGCCGCCTACGTAGCCGGAGACAGCGCCCAGCAACGTGCCGATCGTGATGCTGATCCCCACAGCCACGAAACCGATGGTGAGCGAGATCCGCGCGCCGTAGAGAATCCGCGAGAGCACGTCCCGTCCGAAGTGGTCGGTGCCCAACCAGTGGCTCCCGGACGGCGAGAGCAGGCGCTCGCTCGCCAGGTCGCCCGGTACCAGTGGGTTGTACGGCGCCAGCAGAGGTGTGAGCAGTGCGGCGGCGTACAGCAGGGCGATCACCGCCAGTCCAAAGACGGCAAGGCGGTTGCGCCGAAATGCCTGCGCCACCAGCCCCCACTGCCCCCGCGGCCGCGGCTCCGCGACGTCCGCGAAGCGCAGTGCGTCTCGGTACGCGTACAGCGCGACTCCGCCCGCCAGCGCCACCAGGGTCAACGCTGCCACCCAGGCTTCGAGTCGGGCGCCGCGGCCAGCCCCGAACACGCGGTCCATCCTGGTTACGGCCAAGCTCAGCAGCCCGAGCCACGCCAGCAGCAGCAACGCGCCCCTGCCCCAGCGGCGCACCAGAAGCTGGGGTGTCCCCGGCAGCAGGACCGCCAGGAGCCGCAGGCCCAGTCCAGGCCGCCGCACAGCGGAACGCCCGCTGCCGGCCGGGTCACTCATAGCGGATGCGCGGATCGACCACCGCGTACAGGACGTCCGCAAGTAGGTTGCCTATGACCACCATCACGGCGAAGAGGAAGCTCGCGGCCATCACGACCGGATAATCGCGCTGGTTGACGGCTTCTACGATGACTCGTCCCATCCCCGGCCAGGCGAACACCGTCTCGACGAAGACCGCGCCGCTGAAGAGGAAGGGCAGATAAAGGCCCAACAGCGTGACCACGGGCAGGATCGCATTGCGCAGCGCGTGCTTGAAGATGACCCGCATCTCGCCCACGCCCTTCGCTCGTGCCGTCCGCACGTAATCCTGCCGGATCACCTCCAGCATGCTGGACCGGGTATATCGCGTGTAGGCGGCCATGAAGAGCAGCGACAGCACCAC
>JACQVC010000410.1 GCA_016209995.1 Gemmatimonadota bacterium | reverse complement strand
GGATGATGCCGATGTTCTCGACACTGTGGTACGCGAGCAGCCGCTTGATGTCGTGCTGGGCGAGCGCCCAGATCACGCCCAACACACCGGACGCCGCTCCGACGCTGAGGAGGAACCACCCGGACCAGACGGGCGCCGTACCCATCAGAAGCAACACCCGCATGATTCCGTAGATGCCCATCTTGATGAGCACACCGGAGAGCAGAGCGGACACATGCGACGGCGCTGCCGAGTGCGCGGCGGGCAGCCAGAAGTGCAGCGGAACCATCCCGGCCTTGAGACCGAAAGCGAGCAGCGCGAGCGCGATCACCCAGCCGCCGCTAGCCCCCCCGGCGGCCAGCAGCGGCCCGCGCTCGCCTAGCGCCGCGAACGTCAGGTCCCGCGCGCCATCGCCCCAAAGGGCGAACAACGCAAACAGCGCGAGGGTACCCGCGTGCGTGGTGACGAGATAGAGGAGCCCGGCGCGGCGAACTTCCACACGCTGCTGCTCGAATACGATCAGGACGTAGGCCGCTAGGGCCATCACTTCCCAGGCGATGAGGAACGGCACCACCGCCTGCGCGACGACCACCAGCGCCATGGCGGCCACCAGGATCGCCAGAAACAGGTGCGCGAGTGCGACGCCTCCGCGCGAGCGATCCCGACCCGGGGTCCCCACGCCAACAGACGTTTGCGTGGGGATAGGGTCCCGCGCGAGGTAGCTCACCCCGTACCACGCGCTCGCGGCGCCAACCCCGAAGATGGCCAGCAGGAAGATCGCGGACAGCGCGTCCAGCCCGAACACCCAGGGTCCGCCCGGGACCGTCGCCGCTACGCGAACGGCTGGAGTCGCCTCGCCACCGAGCGTCCCGACCGCGGCGGTTAGCCCGGCCACGCACCCGCCCACGAACAGGGCACGAAACGCGAAATCTGCCGCCTGCGGTTTGCGCGACAGAACGACGGCCGCGACGCCGGCGGCCAGAATCAGCAGCACACCCGCCCCGAAGAGCAGGGCCAACAGACCGGACGTACCGATGGCCAGGAAGGTCACGGCCGCCGCCCTGCTTGCTGAGCCGGAGCCGCGCGCATCGCCTCCTCGACCTCGGCGATCCGCGCGAGTATCGCGTCGCTCGGCGCCCGCGCGCGCAGCCGACGCCGCAGCTCCGCGTCGTTCAGCACGAAACCCAGCGGCGACAGGATACGAAGGTGCGCCGGTACGTTGGGACTCACCAGCAGGAACAGGGCGTGCACCGGCTGGCCGTCCACCGCGTCGAACGGCACCGGGTGGCGCAGGAGGCAGAGCGAAACCAGAGGCTCGGCCACATGCAGTAAACTCGGATTGCGTATGTGCGGAATGGCGATGCCGTCTCCGATCCCGGTCGAGCCCATCGCCTCCCGCGCCTCGAGCACCGTCACCAGGAAGTGGCGATCAACATCCGCCGGCAGCGGCAGCAAACCCACGATCTCACGGAGGACTTCCGCCTTCGTTTCGCCGCCGACGTCGCGGTGAATCCCGCCCTTGCGTACCAGTTCCGAGAGCGGCGGGACCTGTTCCGGTGCGCGGCGCTCCTGATCGAGCAGTGCCCGCGAGGCCGGAACACCATTCTCCAGCGCCCACTCCCACAGCTCGACCGCGTTGCAGTAGAGCCGCTCGTCCATCCGATGGGCCGGCAGGCCGCGGGTCGCGACCCACCGGCGAATCGTTGTCTCGGAAACGTTCAGGTACGACGCCGCCTGGCGAAGCGAGATTTGCATACTTGAACGACTCGGGTCCCCTCCCCTCCCAGCCCCCTTACCTGCCGCCGCTGCTCACCGCGCGAACCCCCTCTTTGCGGATCAACGTCCGGTCGAAGAATTCGTCGGTCGCGCCGAACGCGACGAGCCAGCGGCTGTACAGCAGCGAGTCGTGCACGTCGTCCGGGAAGACGATCAGCTCGTGCGGCACGTTGTGCGCGCGCAGGAGCTGCACGAGCCCGACCGTCTGGGAGAACGCCACGTTGCGGTCATCGTCCCCGTGGATGAGCAGCACGGGCGACTTCCAGTTCTGGATCTCGGACGCGGACGAGGCGCGGAACGAGACGGCGTCCGGCTCGAGCGAATCGCCCCAGAGGTGCACACCCGCCATGTCCACGCCCGCGGCGAAGATGTCCGAGTTGCGGGCCAGCGCCTGAGCCGTGAGGATCCCGCCGTAGGAGAGCCCCCACACCCCGACGCGCGCCGGATCCACGTCCGGCCGGCTCTGCAGGTACTTCCCCGCTGCCAGGACATCGCGGTACTCGGCGTTGCCGCGGCGGCCTACCTCGGGCGCATTGCGGAACTCGCGCCCGTAGCCGATGCCACTGCGGTAGTTCACCGACAGGACGATATAGCCCTGACTCGCGAAGTACTGATTCATGGCGTACGCCATGTGGTAGAAGTGCATGTAGTGATAGCCGAGCAGCATCTGCCGACGCGAGCCGCCGTGGATGAAGATCAGCGCGGGGCGCTTCTCCCCGGGCCGCAGATCCGCGGGCAGGAAGAGTTGGTTCGGGAACTCGAGGCCGTCCTCGGCCGTGATCGTGACGTTCTGGGGGATGACCTGGTTGTCCGAGGGGAATCCGTTCGGCATACGCGGCGCGATGACTCGCGGCCGGCCGCCGTTGGCCTCGACGACTGCCACCGACTGCGGCTGCTTCGCGCCCGCGCTCAGCACGGCGACCGTCTCGCCCGACCCGAGCACGGCCGGGTAGGTCTCGATGCCTTCGCCGCGCGTGAGCTGACTGGCTCGTCCGCCGCCGACGGAGACGCGCCACAGGTGACGGCGGTCGATGTCGCCGCTGTTCGTCGTGTAGTACAGGTAGCGGCCATCCGGCGCGAGCGCGACGTGCTCGACCTCACCTTCGCCCGGCGTCAGCAGGACCGCTTCGGCCTTCGGGCTCGAGACGGACACGGAGAAGTAATGACGCCAGTTGTTGGGCTCGGCCTGGAACAGGATGTGATCGCCGGCCCAGTGGAGCTGCTGGACCTCACTGAAGAGCGAGTCCCCGGGCGGGTTGTGCCACAACTCGCGCCCGGCGCCCGTCTCCGCGTCGGCGACCCAGAGCGCGAGATCGTAGCCGCCCTGGAACTTCGCCTCGTAGAAGCCGCCCGGCAGGCGCGCGATCAGCGCCGAGTCGGGCTCGCGCCCGGGCGCTCCTCCCCCACCACCTCCGCCGCCCCCCTGACCAGGCTCGACACCAAACGGCAGCCCCGGCCGCCGGATGAACGCGATGCGCTGGCCGTCCGGCGACCAGGCCGGCGCCTCGTCGCGGTCGACGCCCGGCGCCAGATAGAGCACGCGCGGGTTCTGCACGTCGTAGACGCCGATGAAGCTGTGGTCGCCGCGATCGCTGACGAACGCGATCTTGCGTCCGTCGGGCGACCACACCGGGTCGCTGTTGGTCCCGTAGGCGAGGAAGAGCGGCGGCGCCTCGTCGAGCTGGCGCGCATCGAGCGTACCCGGGTTCACGGGCGCGCGGTGGATCTGCCCGTCCTTCACGTGCAGCACCCAACGTCCATCGGGCGAGAGCGCAAAATCGCGCGCGGCCACGACGCGCCACGCGCGGCCGCCGCTCGTGTTCACGGCCCAGATCACGCGCTCGCCACCCCGCGGATCGCTCGCCGGGTTGGCAATCCAACCCTCGCGGTTGGGCGTGTGGCCGCGGATGAACGCTACGACCGAGCCATCAGCGGAGATCTGGATCGTCGTCAGATCGACGCCGTCATCGTCCATGTACTCGGTCAAGCGCGCCGGGGTGAAGTCCGGCGCCACCGCGGTATAGACGTTGCGCATCCCACGCTCGTACTCGATCCACGCGATGCGATCTGCGCCCTTGGCCGCGACCAGCTCGGTCGGATACCCGGGGCTCAGGATCTGGTCGATCGTGAAGCGCTGCGGCGAGGCGAGCGCGGGCGGAGCGCTGGCGAGCTGTAGCGCCGTCACAAGCACAAGGGCCAAAACCGGTGTGCGGGTCTTGGTGTTCATGGTTTCTTCTCGCTGCTGTGGCCGCCGGGGCGCTCGTCCCAACTGTGTCTCACCCCGCCGGCCGTGTCACCGCGCGTTGGTGCTGCCGAGCACTGGCAAAGTCGTGTCCAAAGGGTCCCCGGGCAAGCGGTACCTCTGCGCCTGCGCGGGCGCATCGAGCACCGGCTTGTTCGTCCCGGTCCTGGAAGAGATACTGGACTCCATGTCACGGCCCCGCGTTCTGCCGCCGGTCTACTTCCTGCTATCCATCATCCTGATGATCGTGCTCCACGCCCTGGTTCCCGTCGCGCGGATCGTCCCCGAGCCCTGAAACTTCCTCGGCGCGCTGCTGATTGCGATCGGCCTGTGGATGAACACCTGGCCCTCGAAGCACTTCGATCGGCTGAATACGACGGTCAAGCCCTTCGAGGAGCCGCGCGAGCTGACGACGGCCGGTCTCTTCGGCTTCACGCGCAACCCGATGTACCTCGGCGGCGTCGTGCTGCTGGCCGGACTGGCCATCTTCCTGGGAAGCTTGTCCCCGTGGCCGGTCATCCCCGTCTTCATGTGGGTGATCGCGCGACGGTTCATCAGTGCGGAGGAGGAGATCCTGGAGCGGCGTTTCGGAGAGCGCTATCTGGAGTACAAAGCTCGAGTGCGGCGTTGGCTC